>CAZXRD010000034.1:0-16680 GCA_964642465.1 uncultured Oscillospiraceae bacterium
TTACTCGCCCATCAGGGTCTCCACAGCCTCCCGCAGAGTGGTGACTTCACCCACATTACCGGGGAAGATGATGTAAGGCATGTTGGGGAACTTGCTCTCCGGGCCGGTCATCCACACCGGGATGCCGGGCTTGATCTGGCCCATGACCGTGGCCCGCTTGACCCGCAGGGCCTTGGTGCCCACATCGCTGGAGGTGATGCCGCCCTTGGCGATGATGAAGTTGGGCCGGATGGTCAGCTTGCCGATGACGCTGGTGACGGCGTCGGAGATGCGGACGGAGACTTCCAGCTGCTTGTCCTTGTCATCGGTGTCCAGGTCGAAGCGGTCCCGGCGGGTGAATACTGCCACGGTCTGCCCGGCCTTGATCTTGCTCTCTGCTAGAGCCACCACACGCTCCACTTCCCGTTCCAGGCCGCCCTCTACCAGGACCTGGTGCTGGTCAAACTGGATGAACTCAATGGGGTAGCGGCAGTTGTGCAGCTCTTCCAGCTGCTGGGTGGTCTTGTTCACATGGGAGCCTACCAGGATGATGCCGCCGTTGGTGTTGCCCGGCTGGATCAGCTCCGCCTTGGTGAGCAGGGGCTTATCCGGCACGCCGCCCAGGACCTTGGTAATGGCAGCGGCGCTGCGGATCATAAACTGCTTGCCGGCGCAGACAGCATTTACAAAAGCTGTGGCAAAGACCTTTACATCGCAGTAGTCGGCGGCGTTCACAATGACTTTGTTAAAGCCGGTGACGCCCATGAGCTGCTGGGTAATGCCGTCCACATCCAGGGCCCGCAGGCTCTCGATGGAGATGTAGACCATATCGTCCGCCTTATATGCGCCGCCGGTCTTTTCCTCGCACCAGTCGCCCAGGTGGGAGGCGCTGTAGCCAAAAGTCTTGTCCTTGGCAAATTCGGTCATGCCGGCGGGGGTGAGCTGGTCGCCCTCTTTCACATAGTGGACGTTGCCCAGGGTGTACCGGCCGCCCTCTTTGAAGAAGGGCATGATGATCTCCCCGTCATAGCGCTTGTCGGTGAGGGATTCTACGGTGTTTTTCAAGGTCATGGGCTCCAGGGGGTAGTGGCCCCGCATGGTGGAGTCGGACCGGCTGATGAGGATGAAGTCCTTGCCGGTCTCCTTGGAGACTTGGACGATGTTCTCCGCCATCACCTTGTGCTCCGCCTCGGACTGGGGAGCGGTCATGCCCCGGGAGTTGGTGAGGATGAAAAACATGCTGTTCTCCTCGGCAAAACCCTGGCGGAAGCTGTCCACCGTCCAGTCGGTGTACACGGAGATGCCGTGGACCGTCTGTACGCCGGTGGGGTCGTCATCCAGGACTACGATCTTTTTATTTAACTTGGGCAGAGCGGCGGCAATCAGCTTTTCTGCAGCGGCGTCATCCGCCGGGGGCAGCTGGCTGATTACGCTGAAGTCCAAAGGTTTTACAGTGTGCATCTTGCTTTTCCTCCCTTATTTCTCGTCGGGCTTTTTCACAATGACGTCGGCCAGCTGCTCGTAGAACTGTACGATGCCGCCGTGGTCGTCGTTCATGTGGCCGCCCACCTTCAGCGCCTGCATGATCTCAAACAGGTTGGCGGTGAGGGGCAGCGGCACGTCGATGTCGTGGGCGGTAGCCAAGACGTTTTTGATGTCCTTGTGGTTGATAGAGATCTTCCCGCCGGGTTTAAAGTTCCGGTTGATGATCATGGGCGCCTTGGCGTCCAGCACGGCGGAGCCGGCCAGACCGCCCCGGATGGCCTGATAGACTTTTTCCGGATCTGCCCCGGCTTTGGTAGCCAGAACTAGGCCCTCAGACACGGCGGCAATGGTCAGGTTGACAATGATCTGGTTGGCCAGCTTGGTGACGGCGCCGGAGCCCACGTCCCCAATCAGCACGGCAGAGGAGCCCATCAGCTCAAAATAGGGCTTTACCGTGTTGAAGGCCTTTTCCGAACCGCCGGCCATAAAGGAAAGGGTGCCCTGAATAGCGCCGGGCTCGCCGCCGGAGACGGGGGAGTCCACAAAGTCTACGCCCAGAGGGGCCAGCTTTTCTGCGCAGGTCTTGGATTCCGTGGGGGTGACGGAGCTCAAGTCCGCCACGGTGGTGCCGGCCTTGATGGTCTCGCAGACGCCGCCCTGGCCAAAGAGCACGTCCTGTACGATGGCGCCGTTGGGCAGAATGGTAAAGATAATGGGGCACTGCTCGCCGATTTCAGCCAAGGTCCCACGCTTGGCGCCCACTTCCACCAGGGCGTCCACAGCGGCGGGCACGATGTCATAGGCCAGCACGTCTACGCCCTTTTTCACCAGATTGGTGGCCATAGGGCGGCCCATAATGCCAAGTCCGATAAATCCAACTTTCTCCATAATATCCTCTCTCACCTGGCCCTGTCTTGCAGGGTCCAGCACCGCATTTCCGGCAGACGGCCCGCCAAAAGTTGCTCCAAGTAGAAAAATTTTTACCTATTTAGTATAATTTTTGGAGGGAAAAAGGTCAAGCAAAAAAATGGCATAAATCCATTCCCAACGCCGATAGTTGGATAGGCGAAAGTGCCTATTTCCGGCCGTAGAGCCCGGCTAGTTTGGCCAGCCGGCTGGAGACGTCGGTGTTCATGGCGTCCGCCCGCATCCGCCAAGCCCAGTTGTTTTCCGTGGTGGATGGCGTGTTCATCCGGGCGTCTGCCCCCAGGCCAAGCACATCCTGCATGGGGATGATACACAGCCGGCAGACCGTGCCCATGGCGCAGCGGATGGCGCTCCAGTTGAACCCCTCGTTCCAGTCCAGGTGGATATAGTCCCCGGCAAAGGCCCGCTTTTCGTCATTGGCCAGGTCGTTGTACCACTGCATAAAGGTAGGGGTGTCGTGGGTGGAGCTGTAGTAGACCACGTCCCGCCGGCAGTTGTGGGGCAAAAACAGGTTTTGCGTATCCCCGTCAAAGGCCTGGACCAGGATCCGCATCCCGGGGATGCCGGAATCCCGGACAAAGCGGCGCACCTCCGGCGTCAGATCCCCCAAGTCCTCAGCAATAAGCTCCAGGCCCGGTGCGGCGGCGGAGATGGCGTTGAGGAAAGGCTTGCCCGGCCCCGGTATCCACCGGCCGGTGGCAGCCGTCTCCTGTCCGGCGGGGATTTCCCAGTAACTGTGGATGGCCCGGAAATGGTCAATACGCAGCACGTCGTAGAGTTTGGCGCAGTGGGCAATCCGCCGTTTCCACCAGGCGTAGTTGTCAAAGGCGTGGTTTTCCCAGTTGTAGGTGGGGTTGCCCCACATCTGCCCGGTGGCGGAAAAGGCGTCTGGCGGCACGCCGGCGCACTTGGTGGTCTGCAAATTTTCATCCACAGAGAATAAGGTGGGGTCTGTCCAGATCTCAGCGCTGCCGGGAGACAGGTAAAACGGCAGATCCCCGATAAAATACACGCCCTGGTCGTTGGCGTATTTTTTTAAGGCCGTCCACTGCTTGAAAAACAGGTACTGGCCAAACCGGTAGAAATCAATTTCATCGGCCAACAGATCCTGGTACAGGCGCATGGCGTCGATATCCCGGTGGCGGATGGCCAAATCCTCCCACTGGGCGGCCGGCTGGCCATAGAAATGGTCCACCAAGGCCATATACAGGGCATAGTCCTCCAGCCAGGCCTCATGCTCCAAAAGGAACTCTACGTATTCGTCGCTCTCTAAGGGCGCCGCCCGATAATAGGCCTTTTTGAGCAGAAAGATAAAAATTTTTGCAGTCTCCGCCAGGTTCACTTTGTCGGGGGCCTGGATCTTCAGCATATCTACCTCTCCGCTGGTGAGCAGGCCGTCTTTTACCAGTAGGTCTGGATCAATCAGCAGCATGTTGCCGGCAAAGGCGGAGGGGGAGGAGTAGGGGGAGCCAAAGGCATCCGTAGGGCCCAGGGGCAGGATCTGCCAGTACCGCTGACCGGAGCGGTGCAGAAAGTCCACAAAATCATAGGCGGACTGGCCCATGGTGCCGCAGCCGTAGGCGTTGGGTAGGGATGTGATGTGCAGGAAAATACCGGAAGAGCGAGGGATCATGGTTTGACCTCCTTCATAGGCCCCGGGAGGCGGAGCCTCGTTTTCTATCTGTACCGGCCGGGCCGGTAAAACATGCAGCGGGGAGGAAATATTATCTTCATATCGGTTGTCTTTTTGAAAAATGCCATATATAATACAATTATCTAGTATCTAACCCAGAAGATATCCAGAAGATATAGAGGGGGAGACCGGATATGCAGGAAAAGATTAAGCGTGCAGTCCAGGCCAGTTTTACCAAGAAGAACGTGACGGAAATCTTATTAATCTGCCTTGGGTCTATTATTTTGGCAGGCGGCATCTATTTCTTTAAATTGCCCAATAATTTCTCCACCGGCGGCGCCAGCAGCCTTGGCGTCATTTTGGGCAAGGCGTTCCCAGTTTTTTCTTCTAATACCTATGTGATCATCATCAATATGGCATCTTTGGTGGTGGGCTTTATCTTTTTGGGGAAGGGCATGGGCGCCAAGACCATCTTCTGCATGGTGTTTTACTCCGCCGTGCTGCAGCTGTTTGAGGTGATTTACCCCATGTCGGAGCCCTTTACCGATCAGACGATGCTGGAGCTTTTGTTTGCCGTTGCCCTGCCCGCCATCGGCATCGCCATCATTTTCAATGCCGGGGCCAGTTCCGGGGGCACGGACATCATCGCCATGATCGTACGGAAGTACACGGATATGGACATCGGCAAAGCGCTGCTGGTGTGCAATGTCCTGATCACCCTGTCTACCTTCCTGTTGTTTGATATGGAAAAGGGCCTGTATTCTGTGATGGGCCTTGCCATCAAGTCCCTGGTGATCGACTCCGTGGTGGAGGGCTTTAACTTCAAAAAGAGTTTTACCGTGGTCACATCCCGGCCCCACGAGATCTGCGAGTTTATCAATGAAAACCTGCACCGGGGCGCCACGATGCTCCAAGGCGTGGGCGTCTATACCGGCAGCGACCGCTGGGTGATTATAGCGGCGATGAACCGGCGCCAGGCCCTGCTGCTGCGGAATTTCATCCGGCAGACCGATAAGTCCGCCTTCATCATGGTGAGCAATTCCAGCGAGATCTTTGGCAAGGGCTTTCATTCAGTATAACATAAAATTGAAAAATGAAAAGTGCCCTGGGCCCTGGTTTTGCAAGGTCCAGGGCATAAAATGTCTTTTGTAGCGGCAAACTGCAAAACTTCCGGCACTTTTGCCCCAACATTTTTAGGCAGAAGCATAGAAAGGGAAAACCTTTCGCCGGGATGTGCTTGTCAAGGCATACAAAATTCCCGGAGAAAGGGGCAGCTTGCTTGAAATGCGGGGGAAAATAGGATAGTATATTAAGGTGTATTTGATAGAAAAGTGAGAAAAGGCGGCGAGGTTGCCGTCTGTGTGCGGGGGCTCCCCACCATGAAACCAGCGCAGATGTTTGAGGCGGATCATTGTGTGGCAGCCTGCCGCATTTCATTTTTTTGGGCATTTTTTAATTATATGGAGGTTGTGGGATGAAGAAAGTTGCAGTGATTATGGGTTCGGACAGCGACCTGCCGGTGGTGCAGGGCGCTTTCAAGCAACTGAAACAGTTTGGCGTGCCCTATGAGGCCCGGGTGATTTCTGCCCATCGGACGCCGGCTGCAGCCGAGCAGTTTGCATCCTCTGCAGCGGAAAACGGCTTTGGCGTGATCATTGCCGCAGCGGGGAAGGCGGCCCACTTGGGCGGCGTGTTGGCGGCGTATACCACCCTGCCGGTGATTGGCCTGCCCATCAAATCCTCCACCATGGACGGGCTGGACAGTTTGCTCTCTATGGTCCAGATGCCCAGCGGCGTCCCCGTGGCCACAGTGGCCATCAACGGCGCAGACAACGCCGGGATCTTGGCGGTGCAGATGCTGGCCCTGGCGGAACCGGAGCTGGCGGACAAGCTGGCGGCGTTTAAGGCCAAAATGGCCGACGAGGTGGCGGAGAAGGACCGGCGCCTGCAGCAGCAGTTGGAACAGGAACAGGCGTAAGCCCTGTTGGAATAAAAATGGGAATGACGTTAGGGAGGCAAGGAACATGAAGAAATTGGAACAGCTCTATGAAGGCAAGGCGAAAAAGGTTTTTAAAACAGATGATCCGGAGATCTATATCGTAGATTATAAGGACGACGCCACGGCCTTTAACGGGCAGAAAAAGGGCACCATTGCCGGCAAGGGCAGCATCAACAACCGGATGACCAACCATCTGATGCGCCTGCTGGAGAAGGAGGGCGTGCCCACCCACTATGTGGAAGAGCTCTCCGACCGGGAGACAGCGGTGAAAAAAGTCACCATCATCCCCCTG
This sequence comes from uncultured Oscillospiraceae bacterium, assembly GCA_964642465.1. Taxonomy (GTDB): domain Bacteria; phylum Bacillota; class Clostridia; order Oscillospirales; family Oscillospiraceae; genus CAZXRD01. The sequence goes on from CAZXRD010000034.1 coordinate 6,316, forward strand.
GAAGTGATTATCCGCAACATTGCCGCCGGCTCCATGGCCGCCCGTTACGGGGTGAAAGAGGGCACGCCGCTGAAGATCAGCACCATCGAGTTCTCTTACAAAAACGACGATCTGGGCGACCCCCTGATCAACGATTACCAGGCCATTGCCCTGGGCTTTGCCACGCCGGAGGATATTGAGACCATCAAGACCTATGCCTTCCAGGTCAATGCCTTCCTAAAGGCCTATCTGGCCGAGTGCGGCATCACCCTGGTGGATTTCAAGCTGGAGTTCGGCAAGACCTTCGACGGGACCATTGTCCTGGCGGACGAGATCTCCCCCGACACCTGCCGGTTCTGGGACAGCAAGACCGGGGAGAAGCTGGATAAGGACCGGTTCCGCCGGGATCTGGGCAATGTGGAAGGGGCTTACCAGGAGATGGCCAGACGTCTTTTGGGCGCTGAATAAAGGAGAGGCAAATGAAGGACAGCAGATCCGAGAGTTATGCAGCTGCCGGCGTGGATGTCACAGCCGGCTATGAGGCGGTAGACCGCATCAAGCCCCTGGTGGAGAGCACCTATATCGATGGGGTGCTGGGCACCCTGGGCGGGTTTGGCGGCATGTTTGAGCTGAAAAACCTGGCAGGCATGGAGCGGCCGGTCACCGTATCCGGTACAGACGGCGTGGGGACCAAGCTGAAGATCGCCTTTTTGATGGACAAGCATGACACCGTGGGCATCGACTGCGTGGCCATGTGCGTCAACGATATCGCCTGCGCTGGGGCGGCGCCCCTGTTTTTCTTAGACTATTTAGCGGTGGGGAAAAACGTCCCCAGCCGCATTGAAGAGATTGTCTCCGGCATCACCGAGGGCTGCCGCCAGGCGGGCTGCGCCCTCATCGGCGGGGAGACGGCGGAAATGCCCGGCTTCTATCCGCCGGAGGAGTATGACTTGGCAGGCTTTTCCGTGGGCCTGGTGGACCATAAGAAGATCATCGACGGCAGCACCATCCAGGAGGGGGACATCCTTGTGGGCCTGAGTTCCTCCGGGCTCCACTCCAACGGCTATTCCCTGGTGCGGAAGGTGCTGGATGTGAACAAGGAGAACCTGAGCCAGCGGATCCCAGAGTTGGGCTGCACCTTGGGAGAGGAGCTTTTGCGCCCCACCAAGATCTATGTGAAATCGATTTTGCATCTGCTGAAACACGGTTTTTCCGTCCGGGGCATCAGCCACATCACCGGCGGCGGCCTGTATGAAAACGTGCCCCGCATGCTGCCGGAAGGGATTTGTGCAGAGATCGACTGCACCGTATTCCCCACCCGGGCGATTTTCTCCCTGATTGCAGAGAAGGGGAACATCCCCAAGCGGGACATGTATAACACGTTTAATATGGGCATCGGCCTGGTGATGGCCGTACCCAAGGAGGAAGTGGGCGATGTCATGGAGGCCATGGTCCAGGTGGGCGAGCGGCCCTATGTCATCGGATACTGCCGCAAAGGGGACAGGGGCGTGAACCTGACGTGGTAAAGACAGCGGTTTTGGTCTCCGGCGGCGGAACCAATCTCCAGGCGATCATCGATGCCCAGAAGGCGGGGAAGATCCAAAACTGCGCCCTGGCTGCGGTGATCTCCTCCTCGCCTACGGCCTATGCCCTGACCCGGGCGGCGGAGGCGGGTATCCCCGGCTATGTGGTGGACGTAAAGGCCTATCCGGACCGGGGTGCGTTTACTGCAGCGATTTTACAGCAGCTGCAAGCGCTGGATATCCAGCTGGTGGTGCTGGCGGGTTTCCTCTATGTGCTAGAGGGGGCCATTATCCAGGCGTATCCCAATCGAATCATCAATATCCACCCGGCCCTGATCCCCGCCTTCTGCGGGGACGGGTATTACGGCATCCACGTCCACGAAAAGGCCCTGGCCTACGGGGTGAAAGTCTCCGGGGCCACCGCCCATTTTGTCACAGAGGAGACGGATGCCGGTCCCATTATCCTGCAAAAGGCCGTGCCTGTGGAAGAGGGGGACACCCCTCAGGCCCTGCAGCGCCGGATTATGGAGCAGGCGGAATGGGAAATCCTGCCCGAGGCCATCTCCCTGTTTTGCCAGGGGCGGCTTGTGCCGGAGGGCCGGATCGTGAAAATTTTACCTGAGGGAGGCAATGTAGGATGACAATCGACCTGGCGCAGGACCTGCGCACAAATAGCTACCCCGGCCGGGGCATCCTGGTGGGGAAGAGCGAAGACGGGCGTAAGATGGTGATGGTGTATTTTATCATGGGCCGCAGCGCCAACAGCCGGAACCGGGTCTTTGTCCGAGCGGGAGATGGCATCCGGACGGAGGCCTTTGACCCCTCGAAGATGTCTGACCCCTCCCTGATTATCTATGCACCGGTACGCACCTTCCAGGGCCTGGACATTGTGACCAACGGGGATCAGACGGACACCATTTACGAGGCCCTGGCTGCCGGCAAGAGCTTTGAAGACGCCCTGCGCACCCGGACCTTTGAGCCGGACGGGCCCAATTACACCCCCCGCATTTCCGCCTTGGTGGGAAAAGACCGGTATCAGCTCTCTATTTTAAAGAGCGCCAATGGGGACCCCAGCTCTGTGCGCCGGTACTTTTTTGATTACGAGACCCCGGCGGCGGGCAGCGGCCATTTCATCCACACCTACCGGGAGGATGGGGACCCCATCCCCTCGTTTCAAGGGGAGCCGAAGGAAGTGGCTATATCCGGGGATTTAGCGAGCTTTGCCCAAATGGTTTGGGACAATTTGAATGCAGATAACAAGGTGAGCCTGTTTGCCCGGACCCGGGATCTGGAGACCGGGGCGGAGGAGAGCCTCATCATCAACAAGAACCAGTAAGGAGAGGGAACATGGCGACAGAATTGGAACTGAAATACGGCTGTAACCCCAACCAAAAGCCCGCCCGCATCTTTATGAAGACAGGTGACCTGCCTTTGACGGTGCGCAACGGGCGGCCGGGGTATATCAATTTTATGGATGCGCTGAACAGCTGGCAGCTGGTGCGGGAGCTGAAAGCAGCCACCGGCCTGCCGGCGGCTGCCTCCTTTAAGCATGTGAGCCCCGCCGGGGCCGCCGTGGGCCTGCCCCTGTCAGATACCCTGAAGAAGATCTATTTTGTAGACGATCTGGACCTGAGCCCGGTGGCCAGCGCCTATGCCCGGGCCCGTGGGGCAGACCGCATGTCCTCCTATGGGGATTGGGCCGCCCTGTCCGATGTGTGCGACAAGGAGACGGCCCTGCTGCTGCAGCGGGAGGTCTCCGACGGCATCATCGCCCCCGGCTACACGGAGGAGGCTCTGGAAATTTTGAAATCCAAGCGGAAGGGCAGCTACAACATTGTGGAGATTGACCCGGACTATGTGCCGGCGGCGGTAGAGCAGCGGGACATTTTTGGCGTCACCTTTGAACAAGGGCACAATGACGCCCGGATTGACGAGAGCCTTTTGACCAACATCGTGACAGCCAACAAGGACCTGCCGGCGGCGGCCAAACGGGACCTGGTGATCGCCCTCATCACCCTGAAGTATACCCAGTCCAACTCCGTCTGCTACACCAAAGACGGCCAGGCAATCGGCATCGGGGCCGGCCAGCAGAGCCGGGTACACTGTACCCGCCTGGCCGGCGGCAAGGCGGACAACTGGTATTTGCGCCAGAGCCCCAAAGTGATGGGCCTGCCCTTCCGGCCGGACATCCGCCGGCCGGACCGGGACAACACCATCGACGTGTACATGTCCGACGACTATATGGATGTGCTAGCGGACGGCCAGTGGGAGCAGTATTTTACTGTAAAGCCGGAACCCTTTACTCGAGAGGAGCGGCGTGCCTGGCTGGACACCATGACCGGCGTGTCCCTGGGGTCTGATGCATTCTTCCCCTTTGGCGATAACATTGACCGTGCGGCCAAGAGCGGGGTCAGTTATGTGGCCCAGCCCGGCGGCTCCATTCGGGACGACCATGTGATCCAGACCTGTGACAAGTATGGCATGGTTATGGCCTTTACAGGTTTGCGGTTGTTCCACCACTGAGTCAGAAGACGCACGCTCCATTCCGTTTCCGGCCGATGGCCGAAAACTGCATATCCGCTCCCGTCTTTTTTCAAACTGTGCCCAAGACGCTGGATTTTCATTTGGGGTTAGGAAGGCTGGGAGGAAATAAAGGAGACTGAATTATCATTATGAAAGTTCTGGTGATCGGCGGCGGCGGGCGGGAACACGCCATCTGCGTCGCCTTGAAAAAATCCCCCCGGGTGGATCAGCTCTACTGCGCCCCGGGCAATGCCGGCATCGGGGAAATTGCCACCTGCGTACCCATCAAGGCCACAGATGTGGCGGCTGTGGTGGACTTTGCCAAGACCCAGGGGATGGATTTTGTGGTGGTTGCCCCGGACGATCCCCTGGCCTTGGGTATGGTGGACGCCCTGGAGGCGGCAGGCATCCGGGCCTTTGGCCCCCGGGCCAATGCGGCCATCTTGGAGAGCAGCAAGGTGTTCTCTAAAAATCTAATGCAGAAATACGGCATCCCCACAGCGGCCTATGCGACCTTTTCGGAGCCGGCGGCGGCCATCGCCTATATCCGGCAGCAGGGGGCGCCCATCGTGGTAAAGGCAGACGGCCTGGCCCTGGGCAAGGGTGTGGTTGTGGCCGCCACAGTGGACGAGGCGGAAGCCGCCGTGAAAAACATTATGGAGGACCGGGCCTTTGGCGACTCCGGCGCCCAAGTGGTGATCGAGGAATGTATGACCGGCCCGGAGGTGACGGTGCTCTGCTTTACCGATGGCAAGACCATCCGGCCTATGCTGTCTTCCCAGGATCACAAGCGGGCCTTTGACGGGGATAAGGGCCCGAATACCGGGGGCATGGGGGCCTTTTGTCCCAGCCCCAACTACACACCGGAGATCGCCCAGCGCTGTATGGAGGAGATTTTCCGGCCTACGGTGGATGCGATGACCAAAGAGGGGCGCCCCTTCCAAGGCGTTTTGTACTTTGGCCTGATGCTCACCCCCCAGGGGCCCAAGGTGGTGGAGTACAATGCCCGTTTTGGGGACCCGGAAACCCAGCCCATTCTGACTATGTTGGAGACGGATCTGCTGGAGATTTTTGAGGCGGTGGTGGACCAGCGCCTGGACCAGGTGGATATCCGCTGGCGGCCTGGCGCTGCCTGCTGCGTCGTTATCGCCAGCGGCGGCTATCCGGTGAAATACCAGAGCGGATACCCCATCTCCGGCTTGGAAAAGAGCTGGCCGGAGGTCTTTGTGTACCACGCCGGTACCAAACGGGACGGAGACAAGATTGTCACATCCGGCGGCCGGGTACTGGGCGTCACGGCTTGGGGCGAGGATCTAACGGCCGCCATAGAGCGGGCCTACGCAGCAACAGCGGAGATCCATTTCCAAGACAGCTTTTATCGGAAAGACATCGGCAAAAAATATATAAATGCATAAGAGGAAAGGGGGCAGGCAAATGGGCTGCCCCTTTTTTTATAAGAAAAGGGAAATGACGTCGGATTTTCCAGATGGCTGTACTTGAGAATAGGGAAAAGCTATGGTACAATAAAATGAATTTATAAATATAGTTTATTATAGACTAGATAAGAGAGCCACCAGCGACAAAGGAGTGACTTATGGGGAAAGAGAAGAGACGCCGCCGGGTACGGGAGACGCCGGAGGAGCAGCGGAAACGGATTCGAGAGGAAATTCGGGAGAATAAGGGGATGTTTATCCTCTATTTATTTTTGCGACTGTCCGTGGTCAGCGTGATGATTGCCCAGATCTTCAACCGGGACTGGAACAACGTGGCCATGTGCGTGCTGACGTTGCTTTTGTTTATGATTCCCAGCTTTGTAGAGCACCGGATACACATCGATGTGCCCAACACCCTAGAGGTTATTATTTTAATTTTTATCTTTGCTGCGGAGATATTGGGAGAGGTGCAGGAGTTTTATGTAAACGTACCCTTCTGGGACACCATGCTCCACACCACCACAGGGTTTCTCTGTGCAGCCATCGGCATTGCACTCATTGATATCTTAAACCGCAGCGAACGGTTTGCTATCCATTTGTCCCCGTTTTTTGTGGCTTTGGTGGCGTTTTGCTTTTCTATGATGATTGGTGCTGTGTGGGAGCTATATGAATATGCCGCAGACAGCCTGTTTCGGATGGACATGCAAAAAGACACGGTTGTCACCCACTTTAGCTCTGTGAATCTCCATCCGGAGGGGCGGAATATCCCAGTAGAATTGTCCGACATCAAACAGACGGTGATCACGGGCGTGATCAATGGGGAAGAGGTGGAGGTCGTCATTCCCGACGGCTACCTGGATATCGGCATTGTGGACACCATGGAGGACCTGACGGTGAACTTCATCGGGGCCCTGGTTTTCTCTGTCATCGGATATTTTTATGTCAAAAACCGGGGCAAAGGCCGTTTTGCAAAACGGTTTATGCCTACCCGCATGCGACCGCCGCAGGAAGATGGAGCCAATACAGTTGAACCGGTACCAGTTCCGGTAGGCGGCTCCGAGGAAGCGCCGCCAACATCCGGTACGCCGCCAGAAGATGCATAAAAAAAGCCGGCATAGCCATAAGCTATGCCGGCTTTTTTATTTGGTTATTTCTGCGGGCAGCCGCCGTAGGGCTCACCCACAACTTGGGCCCGGATCATATTGGTGGTACCGGAGATGCCCAAAGGCACGCCGGCGGTAATGACCACGATATCTCCGTCGTGGATGTACCCGTAGTGCTTGGCCACATCCACAACATTGGCAAACAGGGCGTCCGTGTTGCACTGCTCGTCAATCAGAATGGGGATGACACCCCAGGATAAATTGGTTTGGCGCAGCACCTTCTTGCTGGTGGTGCCGGTGATGATGGGGTAGGTAGGCCGGAATTTGGAGATCATCCGGGCAGTGAAGCCGGTTTTAGATACGGTGAGGATGGCCGAGACGTTTAGATCGTGGGCCATCATAACAGTGGCGTGGGAGATGGCGGCGGTGATGTCCGGGGCGCTGCGCACATCCCGCTTCTTAAACCGGGAGGCGTAGTTGATATCCTGTTCTGTCCGCTGGGCGATCTTGTCCATGGTATGCACAGCTTCCACCGGATAGGCGCCGGCGGCGGTTTCTCCGGAGAGCATAATGGCGCTGGTCCCATCGTAGATAGCGTTGGCCACGTCGGTGGCCTCTGCCCGGGTGGGGCGGGGGCGGGTGATCATGGACTCCAGCATCTGGGTGGCGGTGATGACCTGTTTGCCGGATTGATAGGCCTTGGCAATCAGGTGCTTTTGCAAAACGGGTATATCCTGTAGCGGCACTTCCACGCCCAGGTCGCCCCGGGCGACCATGATCCCGTCGGAGACGTCGATGATCTCATCAATGTTCTCTACGCCCTCAGCGTTTTCAATTTTGGCGATGATTTTCATGTCGGCGCCGCCTAATTTGCTCAGTTCCTGGCGCAGGGCCAAGATATCTGCGGCACTGCGGGTAAAGGAGGCGGCCACAAAATCATAGTCCTCCTGGACGCCAAAGGCCAGGTCGGCCCGGTCAGCATCGCTGATAAAGGGGAAAGAGAGCTTTACCCCTGGGATGTTGATGCCTTTATAAGCGGAGATGTGGCCATCATTGAGGACTTTACACACCACATCTGTCTCCGTTTTATCTACCACCTGCATTTCAATCAGACCGTCGTCAATTAAAATGATGGCGTCCAGCGGCACGTCTTGAGGCAGGGACATCAGGGAGGTAGCGCAACCATTTTCATCACCCAACCGGCTTTGGTCATTGGTGAGCACATAACGCTGGCCGGCGTGGAGCATAACCGGCGGGTTGGCAAATTTACCGGTGCGGACCTCTGGTCCCTTGGTGTCCAACATAATGGCGATGGGGAGATCCAGTTCCTCCCGCAGCCGCTTGACCATGTCGGCTCGGGCCTTGTGGCTTGCATGGTCACCGTGGGACATATTCAAACGGGCCACATTCATGCCGGCGAGCATCATCTCCCGCAGCACATCCTCCTGGTCTGTAGAGGGACCAAGGGTACAGATGATCTTGGTTTTGCGTATCATGGGTGTGTTACCTCCTCTCACGCCCAGGCGCTCCACACGTCAGGACAATAGCCTACTGTGGCCATTTTCCCGTTGCGGACCACTGGCGTCCGGATCAAGCTAGGATCCTCCAAAAGTTTCTCCAACTTATCAGCATCGTAGGCCAAGTGGGTCAAAAGGTCATAGTCTGCAGCCTTTGGATTGAGCAGGTTGTCCAAACCCACAGCGGCACACACGCTTTCCAACTCCCGGCGGCTCATGCCGTAGCGGGACAGGTCCACATATTGATATTTGATCCGCCGTTCTTTGAAAAAGCGCTCTGCTTTTTTGGTGTCAAAACATTTGGAGCGGCCAAAGATCTGAATATTCATAGTGCACACGACTCCTACGCAGCTAATTTAGCCTTTGCAATTAGTATACCACAGCAAGCTCCGGTTGTGACAAACCGGAAAAGACGGAACGGTGTAGAAAATTGTTCAGCCTTTTTCTACTCTTTTGTATCCATTGACTGAATTTTAAATACCACCGGCCGCAGCCCGTCGGTGCAGCAGGTGAACTGCGGGTCCAGTTTACCCTTTTCTCCCTCGGGCACAGCGCCGGCCTTGTTGGCCACCATCAGGATGTCTTTCCAGATGTCTGCCCAGGCCCAGTCACAGAAGCCGGCCGGTTTGCAATCCCTGTCCCCGCCGGTCTCTACAATAAATTCCTGGCCCTCCTCGAAAAAGGGGCAGTCGGGAATGGCATCCGCCGAGGGCTGCCCCGGCCGGATTTGGCCGTATTGCGCAGCCAGGTCGTCCAGTTTTAATTTTCGTACTACGGTGATCTTGGTTTTTTGCCCCAAAAAACTTCCGTTTGCCATGGGCTAATCCTCCTTTGCAATTTGTGGCCGCCGCCACACGTTGGAACGGGTATACAGCCAACCCAGCGGCACAGAGACACTGGGGGCGATCATACAGGCCCAGTACAGGCCCAAAATGCCAAAATAGTGGTTTAGGACAAAGGCCAAGACCAGCCGGACCAAAATGCAGTTGGTAAAGGAACTGGCAAAGGCGAACATAGTGTGCCCGGCACCCAGCGCCAAGGCGTGGTAGACCAGGAAGCTGGCGTAGAACACCTGGCCCAAGATCTCAATCCGCAGGTTGGTCACCGCTGCTTCAGCGGAGATGGCGTTATCCGTAAAACAGGCCACAAATACAGGGGCAAAGATCTCCACAATGGCAATGAGGACCAAAGACATCCCAATGGTGATTTTCATGGCGGTATACATGGTCTTTTTTGCCCGGTCATAGGCACCGGCGCCGATATTTTGAGCGATCATGGCCGTGGCGCTGGTGGCCATGGCGGAGATGAACAGCTGGCACAGGTCCTTGATTTTGGCGGCAATGCCGCTGCCGGCGGAGACGAAGGTCCCATACTGATTCACGATATAGGTTACGGCCAGCCAGGAGATGCTGGCCACGCTCCACTGAATAGCGCAGGGGATACCCAGCTTTAAGATGCGTTTTAACTTGTCGCCGTAAATGCGCAGGCGCTTTAGAGACAGGCCAAATACGTCGTAATGCATCAAAATGTAGATGAGGGACGCCACATAAGAGGCGGCCTGGGCCAGCATGGTGGCCAGGGCGGCGCCCTCCGTACCCATGTGCAGCGGGCCCACAAAGACAATGTCCAGGACGATATTCACAACCGTGGTGATGGCGATAAAGTAAAGCGGCTGCCGGGAATTGCCGTAGGCCCGCAGGACGGCAGCAATGCCGTTGTATCCAAAAATGAAGAACACACCGATGGAACACCATTGGAGGTAGATCAAAGCCTCGTCATACGAGGGGGCGTCCAGGGCATGCAAAATAGGGCCGGAGCAGAAGTACATAACGGCGGCCACCACTACGCCCAGGATCAGGGTGAGGACATAGAGGGTGACGGTGGTCTTTTTACAGTTTTCCATCTCCCGCTTGCCGAAGTACTGGCCGATCAGGATGTTGCCGCCGGTGGTCAGGCCGATGATGATCTGGGTAAGCATATTCATCACCATGCTGGCGTTGTTCACCGCAGAGATGGCGCTGGGGCCCACATAGTGGCCGACCACCATCACGTCTACCAGGCTGTAGGCGGCCTGGAGCAGGCTGGACAGCACCAGAGGTGCTGAGTATTTGACAAGTTGCCGCCAAACGCTTCCCTGGGTCAGGTCGCTTTGGACGGCGGCAGGGCGTTTTTCCATCTTTTTGTGTCCCCCTAAGCAAAACAGGTTTAAACAGCTAATTTCTTATGCCGCCAGGCGCCTTTCCAATACAGGCCTACGGACAGGGCGGTGCTGATGATCCAACCCACG
>CAZXRD010000035.1:0-15957 GCA_964642465.1 uncultured Oscillospiraceae bacterium
TATACACGGCCACATTGCTCACCTCCTTTCAGACTATGCACAAAAAGCATGCCTCTTGCCTGTCCCCTGGGCAAAAACAACTACGACATAGGTACAGAAGAGTTGGGCCATCTGGAAATGGTGGGCGCCATTGTGCATCAGCTCACCCGAAACATGACCGTGGAAGAAATCAAAAAAGCGGGCTTTGATACCTATTTTGTGGATCACACGGCTGGCGTCCATCCTCAGTTTGCATCTGGGGCCCCCTGGACCTCTGCCACGATCGGCGTCAAGGGAGATGTCATCACGGACCTAACAGAGGACTTAGCTGCTGAGCAGAAGGCCCGCACTACGTATGACAATATTCTGCGGCTCTCCGATGACCCGGATGTTAACAACGTCATTCGCTTCCTGCGGGAGCGAGAGATTGTGCACTTCCAGCGTTTCGGCGAAGGCCTTCGTCTTGCCCAGGAGAAAATGGATCAGAAAAATATCTACGCCATTAACCCAGCCTTTGATAAATGAATAAAGTTTTCTTCCCAGCCTGCAAGTTGCAGGCCGGGAATTTTTTCTGCTTTGCACCTTCTCTAAAAGCATTGACATTCCCTTTTTTCATTGTTAGACTAAAAGTTGTAGTTAGCTATAGCTAACTTTTTTGGAGGGATACATATGCCGCAAAAGCGAAAAGACTATTTCTTCCCAGCCGAATCCATTCTCGTCCAGCGGACAAAACAAGTATCCGTCTATAAAATGGACTTCCCCGTCGGCTATGGAACGATGACGGCGTATACTGTAATGCCCGGCATTACTTTGATCTTTAATGACTTTCATACTAGCTATAGTTTTCCAGAGGAGGCTCGCTGTCCGGGTCTAGTGGAAATCAACCACTGCCAGGCTGGGCGGTTTGCGTGCACCATGCGGGATGGGCATATCGTCCAGCTCGGCCCACAAGATTTTGCCGTCAGCGATATGGGACGGCCTCCCCGTGCCTGTAGTTTCCCCCAAGGCCTTTATCAGGGTATCAGTCTTGTTGTGGAGCCTAGCATGGCAGAGCAGTCCATTGGGCAGATGCTAGGAGAAGGCACACCAGACCTGGTGGAACTCTTCCAGTCCCTTTTGGACATCCAGTCCTTTTTGCTGCTGCACTCGGAGCCCAAGATCCAACACATTTTCTCCGAACTCTACGACACCCCCGAAGAGGGGCGCATAGCTTACTACCGGCTAAAAACAGCTGAGCTCATGCTCTTCCTCCACGATCGGCAAAAAACCATGCGGCAGGCCGGGAGCCTCTACCACAGCAAGGGCGTCAGCCAGCGGATTCAAGAGATGGAAGGCCGCTTAACCGAAGATCTGCGCACCCATATCTCCATTGCGGATTTGGCAAAAACCTATCAGATAGGTGTCTCCACCTTCAAAAAGTACTTCCGGGACCTATATGGGGAATCCCCATACGCCTATTTAAAACGCCGGCGCATGGAAGAAGCTGCGTTTCTTCTGTCCAACACGAAACAGGAAATTGCCCAAATTGCACAGTCTGTGGGCTATCAAAATGCCAGCAAATTTTCTGCTGCGTTTCGGGATATCTATGGGCTCTCCCCTACGGAATACAGGCGGCTCCATTATAAAGATGCCGTCAAATAAGATACCAGAGCGCTTTGGAGCAATTCGGCTTTTCGGAGTTGCACAGCAAAAATCGAGAGACTATAATAATGCACTAGAGTTAGCTTTAACTAACTATTTTGTGTAAAAAGGAGGTCTCTCCATTGAAAAAATCCAAATCGAGTAGCCTATCACGTATTTTAGGCTATGCAGGTGGACACAAGGCGCTGACCATTTGCGGCTGTTCCCTTTCTGGAATAGCTGCCATTTTGGGCCTGGTGCCCTATGTTTGCGTCTGGCTGGTTGCACGGGAAGCCCTATCCGTCTTCCCCGATGTTGTCGCTGCCACAGGCCTTGCAAAATGGGGCTGGATGGCCGTAATCTTTGCCGTGGCCAATATCCTATTTTATTTTGCAGCGCTTATGTGCACCCACGTAGCCGCTTTTCGGACGGCCAAAAATATCCGGCGAGCGGGCATGCGCCATGTATTGGAACTCCCTCTAGGCTTTTTTACGGGGAACCAGTCCGGGCAGCTGCGGAAACTTATTGATGACAACGCTGGACTCACAGAGGATCTTTTGGCCCACAAGCTGCCGGATCTAGTGGGCACGTTGGTCACCCCGATTGCCGCTATCATTATGCTCTTTCTGTTTGACTGGCGTATGGGGCTCATTTGTCTCTTCACCATGGTTTTGGCCCTGGTCTGTATGCTGTCCATGATGGGTGGCAAAAACGCCGGCTTCTTCCACCGCTATCAGCAGGAAATTGAAAAGATGAGTGGTGAGGCGGTGGAATATGTACGGGGCATTCCCGTTGTGAAGATGTTCCAACAGACTGTCTACTCCTTCAAAGCATTTTATAATGCCATCCGCTCCTATAGTGACCTGGCCAGTCAGTACGCCATGAGCTGCCGCAAGGGCCAGACGGCCTTTCTTACTTGCATCAACGGTGCCTTTGCCCTGCTGATTCCCGTTGCGCTGCTCATCGCTTCTGGGGGCAATGTGGGCGAGGTCATTGTCAATTTTGTATTTTACATTCTTTTTGCCCCTGCCTGTGGCACCATGATCAACCGGATTATGTACATGAGCGAGGCTGTTATGGAAGCAGACGAGGCCATGGGCCGTCTGGATGAGATTCTACAAGAAAAGCCTTTGGAAGAATCTAGCCAAAAACAGACGCCAAAAGACGCTACCGTCACCTTTTCTCATGTATCCTTTACATATCCAGGCGCCAAGCAGCCTGCGCTGGATGATGTAATCTTTTCTGTAAAGCAGGGCAGTGTCGTAGCGCTAGTTGGTCCCTCCGGCGGCGGCAAGACCACTGCAGCCAGTCTGATTCCCCGGTTTTGGGATGTAGATGCCGGGCAAGTGACCATTGGCGGCGTCGATGTGCGGGACATGGATACACACACGCTTATGGAACAGGTTGCCTTCGTTTTTCAAGATACCCGCCTGTTCAAGCAGAGCCTTTTGGAGAATATACGGGCCGCCAAACCAGAAACCTCGGAAGAGCAGGTTATGGCCGCCGCAAAAGCTGCGCAATGCAAAGAAATTTTGGAAAAACTGCCCCATGGACTGGACACTGTTGTCGGCACCAAAGGGGTCTATCTTTCTGGCGGCGAAAGCCAGCGCATTGCCTTGGCTCGGGCCATTTTAAAGGATGCGCCCATTGTGGTCTTGGATGAGGCCACTGCATTTGCTGATCCGGAAAATGAACACCAAATTCAAAAGGCTTTTGAGACCCTTGTGCATGGCAAAACCGTGTTGATGATTGCCCATCGTCTCTCCACCGTACAAAACGCCGACTGTATCCTGCTCCTGCAAGACGGCAAGATCGCAGAACAGGGCACCCATGATCAGCTGCTCGCAACCGGCGGCGTCTATGCGGATATGTGGGCGGACTATCAACGCAGCGCCCAGTGGAAAGTCGGAAAGGAGGTATCCGCATGATCCGAAAACTGCAGCATATCTTTGCCCTCACCGAACAAGGGGCAAAAGATCTGGTCAAAGCCTCCGTCTGGTGCTTTGTCTGCAACATCAGTCTGATGATTCCCATTGGCGTGGTCATGGCTGTGATGCGGCATCTGTTGGGGATCTTGGAAAACGGCGGCGATCCCATGGCCCATTTTTGGCTGTATACCGGTGGCGGGCTCGCCGTCCTGGTGTTGCTCTACATTTTGCATTATTTTCAATATGCTTCCCTATACCTGGCTACATATAAAGAAAGTGCAAGCCGCCGGATTGGCCTAGCCGAAACTCTGCGGAAACTCCCTCTTTCCTTCTTCGGAAATCGGAACTTAAGCGATCTCACTTCTACGATGATCGCAGACTGTTCTTCTCTGGACCAGCTATTTTCCCACTACGTCCCGCAGCTGATCGCCTCCATTTTCTCAACAATCGTTATTGGCATTTGTATGTTTATCTTAGATTGGCGCATGGCGCTGTCTGTCTTATGGGTACTGCCGGTGGCCGTGCTGCTTACTGCTGGGTCCAAAAAGCTACAGGATCTTTTCGGCACCAAAAACATTCTCGCTAAGCGGGCTGTAGCGGACCACATCCAAGAGGGCCTAGAAACCATCCGGGACATTAAATCCTGCAACCGGCAAGCGCAGTATATGCAGGACCTAAACGGCAAACTGGACAACATGGAACGCAGCCAAATCCGTTCCGAGCTGGTTACCGGCGCCTTTGTCTGTTCGGCCCAGGCCTTTTTGCGGATTGGCCTAGCTACTACAGTACTTACCGGCGCCTCGCTCCTGCTGGCCGGACAGCTGGATTTTCTGTTTTTCTTAGGTTTCCTGTTTGCCGCTGCTCGGCTATATGATCCACTTAGCATGGCACTGCAGAACATTGCGGCTACATTCAATGCCAAGCTACAGATTGAACGTATGCGGGCCATTCAGGAACAGCCGGTCCAGCAAGGTACAGAAGATTTTTCTCCCAAAAACTACGATATCTGCTTTGATCACGTCCAATTCGCCTACCACGAGGGCGAAGGTGTGTTAGACGATGTAAGTTTTACGGCAAAACAAGGGGAAGTGACGGCACTAATCGGCCCCTCCGGCGGCGGCAAATCCACTGCCTGCAAGTTGGCCGCCCGGTTTTGGGATGTCAATGGTGGCAAAATCACCTTAGGCGGTACGGATATCTCTAAGGTAGATCCAGAGACTCTACTCACCCACTACGCCATGGTCTTTCAAGACGTCGTCCTATTCCGGGACACCGTTATGGAAAACATTCGTTTAGGTCGGCGGGACGCTACCGATGAGGAGGTTCTCGCAGCCGCCAAGGCCGCCCAGTGTGATGCATTCATCCATCGCCTGCCAGAGGGCTATCAAACAGTGATTGGGGAAAATGGCTCCACCCTCTCCGGCGGTGAACGCCAGCGCATCTCCATTGCCCGGGCGCTGCTGAAAGATGCCCCAGTTATCCTCTTGGACGAGGCAACTGCTAGTTTGGATGTAGAAAACGAAAGCGCTGTACAGGCCGCATTATCCAAACTCATCCAGAACAAGACGGTACTGATCATTGCCCACCGGATGCGCACAGTTGCCGGCGCCGACCACATTGTGGTACTTGCAGACGGCAAGGTGGTGCAACAAGGCAGTCCGACCCAGCTTATGCAAGAAGGCGGCCTCTACCGCCACATGGTGGAACTGCAACAAGAAAGCACTGCTTGGACCCTGCATTCATAAATCCAAAAAGGGGCATCTGCACATGGACGCAGATGCCCCTAAAAATAGTTTTTTTAGAGAAAATCAGGGTATTACAGGCAAAAACCGGGAAAACAGCCAAAGAAATTGGTGAAAATATTCGGAAACAGCACGATCGTTCCTGTTTGGCAGCAAACAATTCCGGTACGATAAAATCGTATCGGAGGGAACGATGGTGCTGAAAAAACAAATGGCGAAAAACTTAAAGTATCAGCGGGAACAGCGCAAATTGACACAAGAACAGGCCGCTGAACTCTGTGACCTCAGCCCCTCGATATTGGGGAAAATTAGAGCGTGGCAAAGCTTCGGCTTCCATAGATACAATCGAGAAAATATTGCTTGGTCTTGACCTACAAACAGATGAATTGCTTTTAAATAATGAGGTGAACGATCATGGAGACCCAAGTGAAAAATAAGGGAGGTCTAGTTTCCCTTCCGGATTGATTGGGTCTGTTTGAGCAAAATTTGTAAAAAAAGCGCAAAATCGCCAACATATCGGCTGGAGGAGAAGGTAGTGCATCCCTTATAATTAATCTGAAGGAGGGAACACTATGACCGAAAGCGCATGGGTAGGGAAAAAATTGCAGGAATTGCAGAAGCAATGTAACCTTACCCAGGAAAAGGTCGCCAACGATCTATTTATCAGCCAGTCTTATCTGCGCCTGATTGAGCACGGCTGGGCAAATCCCAGCGTAAACATGGTAGATAAGATTTACCGCTACCTAACAGCCGAGCTTGCAAGGCAGCAGGAAAAAGCTGAAGAGACCAAACAAACGGCAATGATATAAATCTATCAAAGAAAAGGGCTGCAGCACCAAACTGTGCTGCAGCCCTTTTAGCACTTTCCCGCTTCTTTACATGCCCAAAAGCTTAAAAAAATCATCTTCCGATAGGATCGGCAACTGCAGCTCCTGGGCTTTTTGCAGCTTAGAGCCGGCGTTTTCCCCGGCAATCACATAATCCGTCTTCTTGGATACAGAGGAAGCTGCCCGGCCTCCTCGATCCTCGATCAGTGTTTTGGCTTCATCCCGAGTTAGCCTGGATAAGGTACCGGTCAGAACAAAGGTTTTTCCAGCAAGAGGCTGCTCCCCACTGGGCTTTTCACAGGACATATTCACTCCAGCTGCTTGGAGCCGTCCCAGAAAATGGGCGGAACCCGACTGGGCAAACCAGGCTTTTACGTTTTGTGCCGTGATATTGCCAATGTCCCGAATGGCGGTCAGTTCCTCTTCTGTAGCAGCTTCGATTGCTT
Source organism: uncultured Oscillospiraceae bacterium (assembly GCA_964642465.1). Taxonomy (GTDB): domain Bacteria; phylum Bacillota; class Clostridia; order Oscillospirales; family Oscillospiraceae; genus CAZXRD01. Next base: position 6,543 of record CAZXRD010000035.1, read on the forward strand.
CTATGGTCCCAAAGTGTTCCGCAATCGCTTTTGCCGCCCGCTGCCCCACTTGACGGATACCTAGCGCATAGAGTAAGCGGGCCAGGCCCCTGCCCTTGGAGGCTTCAATGGCGTTTATCAGATTGGCAGCAGACTTTTTCCCCAGCCCTTTTAAGGAGGCGATAGACTTCTTGTCCAGATAATAGAGATCTGCAGAGGTCTGGATGAGCCCTGCTTCAATCAAGTTTTCAATAATAGCGATGCCCAGGCCATCAATATCCATGGCATCCCGAGAGGCAAAGTGTGCAATATTCCGCAATTGCTGCGCCGGGCATTCCACATTGGTGCAACGGATGGCCGCCCCATCCGGGTCCCGGGCCACCGGCGCTCCACAGGCAGGGCAGGTATCCGGGATCTTATAGGGCACTGTGCCTTCCGGCCGCTTATCTTTCAGTACCTCCAACACTTCCGGAATGATCTCCCCGGCTTTCTGCAGCAGGACCGTGTCGCCAATGCGGATGTCTTTCCCCTCAATAAAGTCCTGGTTGTGCAGCGTGGCGTTGGTCACAGTCGTACCGGCCAGGCGCACCGGCGTCACAACAGCTTTTGGCGTGAGTACGCCCGTACGGCCGACCTGAATGGTAATATCCAAGATCTGCGCCGGCTTTTTCTCCGGCGGATACTTATAAGCCACTGCCCAGCGTGGCGCTTTCGCTGTGCTCCCCAGCTGCGCTCTCTCCGCTAGGTTATTGAGCTTCAACACAGCGCCATCGATATCAAAGGGGAAGCTTTCCCGCTCCTCCCCTAGGCGCTGGATTTCTCTCCAGCAATCCTGAACGTTGTCCAGGATTGCATAGGGGATTACCTTAAATTTCAGACTGCGAAGGTACTCCAGGGAGGCAGCATGCGTCTCAAATTGCTTTGCCTCGGAAAGTTGAATATTAAACACAATGATATCCAAGCTGCGGGCCGCTGCCACTTTGGGATTAAGCTGCCGCAGAGAGCCGGCCGCCGCATTTCTGGGATTGGCAAAAAGAGACTGCCCCCGGATCTCCCGTTGGTCATTTAAACGCTGAAACACAGCTTTTGGCATGTAGACCTCACCCCGGACGATGAGCCGGCCGGGCACCTCTCCAATATTCAGGGGTATGCTCTTGATGGTGCGTAGGTTGCTGGTTACATCTTCGCCAGTTACGCCATCCCCCCTGGTAGCACCACGGACAAAAACTCCGTCCACATATTCCAAAGCCACAGAGAGCCCGTCAATTTTCGGCTCCACACTGTAGGCGCAATCGGAAACTTGTTGACAGATGCGATCATGGAAGGCCTCTAGCTCCTCCTGGGAAAATACATCCATCAGGCTCTCCAAGGGCACGGTGTGCTGCACAGGCACAAAAGCATCCAGTGGCTCTCCCCCCACCCGCTGTGTGGGGGAGTCCGGTGTAATCAGCTCCGAGTGCTCCTCCTCTAATGCAATCAGCCGATAGAGCATTTTGTCGTATTCAAAATCCGATATGGTCGGTTTATCCAGTACGTAATAGTTGTAATTGTGCTGGTTCAACGCCTCCCGCAGGGAGAGGACCTCCTCTTGTACCGTCATGTTTTCTCACCTAATCGTCAATTAAAATTGAAGTATTTTTCAATGGCATCTTCTGCATCGGTGGTGTTTTCAAAGTACGTATAGCTGTCAGGCACACTCCCTACAATCACGGTCTCCGCCACATTTACCTGAACCGAAACATGCTCACTCGCTTTGTGCCAGGAAAACAGAAAAACGAGATCCACCTCGATATCTAACATAATGCGATGTCTGGTTTGATTGATCCACGCAGAGGAAAAATCATTGTAAAATTGGGCCTGCACAGAGCTAAGAGACAAGATTTTAACGGGAATCTCCGGCCCCCGCCCAGAGAGGAAGTTCCCGCCGATGATGTTTCCAATGGAGATCGAAATTTCAGCGACTCTCTCATCGTTGAGCAATTCGATCACCCCGTTCACTACATCTGCCTGGAGCTGATTGATTTTGGACATGTTGGTCATCAAAGCCGTTACTTCTCCAGATGCGTTTTTCTCCAGGGTAACCAGCTCTGCATAGTCCAAATGCCCTTCTGCCATCTGTTGATTGATCGCCTGGTTAATGACAGATGTCACCAGGGTTGTAATCTCTGCCAACGCCACCTCTTCAATCAGAGGTGTAAGCCCGATGGCAATGGCATAGAGAAAAATCAGTCCGGCAAGAATAAAACAAATCACCGCTAGGATACGCCGTTGCTTCCTTGCTGGCAATCTGCGGCCTTGCATCCATAGACGGAGTTTATATCCAACTCGCATAGGAATCCCTCCCTATGCGAGTATATGCCGCACCCGTTGTCCCTTATAGCTTGGCCAGTTCTCTGGCCGCCGTTAATATGCCCAATTTACCAGACTCAAAAGTCAGCCCTCCCTGCAGATAAGCGCAGTAAGGCGGGCGCATAGGTCCATCCGCTGAGAGCTCAATGGAAGAGCCCTGGATGAAAGCGCCGGCCGCCATAACCACTTGGCAATTGTATCCAGGCATTTGCCACGGTTCCGGCGTGACAAAAGCGTCTACCGGTGCGCCGGCTTGAATCCCTCTGCAAAAGGCCAAAAGGAATTCCGGGGCGCCAAACTCCAGAACCTGCACAATATCAGACCGAGGAGCCTGGGCATTGGGATAGGTTTTAAAGCCCATAAGCTCCATAAGCCTGGCGGCAAAGACCGCTGTCTTCAACGCCTGGGCTACTGTGTGGGGTGCCAAAAACAGCCCCTGGTACAGTGCACGGTTGTTTCCCAATGTAGCGCCGCACTCGCCACCAATGCCAGGAACCGTCAGCCGGGCAGCGGCAGCCTCCACCAAATCTCTTCTGCCCGCCACATAGCCGCCCGTGGGTGCAAGCCCGCCGCCTGGATTTTTTATCAGGGAACCGGCAAGCAAATCCGCCCCCACATCACTTGGCTCCTGGACATCTACAAATTCTCCATAGCAGTTGTCTACCACCACGGCCACCTCTGGCCGCAGTTGGTGAACCAGGGCGCAAATTTCTCCTATCTGCGCAATGGACAGGGCCGGCCGCAAAGAATAGCCCCTGGACCGCTGCACCATCACAGCCCGGACTTCCCCGTCCTGCAGCGCTGCTGCAATAGCGGGCAGATCCGGCGTCCCATCCGCCTGCAGGTCCACCTGCCGGTACACTACCCCATAGCTTTTTAAGGAGCCGGGCTCTGCGCCCGCAATGCCAATGGTCGTCTGCAGCGTGTCATAGGGCATACCGGTGACGGAGAGCAGCACGTCCCCTGGCTGGGCAACTGCAAACAGGGCTGTGCCAATGGCGTGGGTACCGTTTACAAAGCCAATACGGACCAGGGCCGCCTCTGTGTGAAATATATCTGCATAGATGGCATCTAAAGCCTCCCTGCCCCGGTCATCATACCCATAGCCTGTAGTGCCAGAAAAATAGGAATCGGAGACCCTGGCCCTGTGGAACGCATCTAAAACCTTTTCTGTATTTTTCAGCGCAACGGCATCGATCTCATAAAAGCGCTTGGCCGTGTCTGCCATGGCTTGATCGGCCAGCTGATCGATGTCCATCGCCTTGTTCGCCTGCTCCATAATGATTACCTGTCTCCCATCGCTTTTAAAAATGCATAGGCCAGTTTAGGCATGGCTAAGATATCCGCCGTGCTGGCCACACTGGCCGGGGAATGTATATACCGCACGGCTACTGCAATACCCGCAGTCTGCACCCCAGCGCCAGACCGTTGAATGGCGCCGGCGTCTGTACCGCCGGAGATATATTCCTTGGTCTGCCAAGGAATATCCGCCTGGTCAGCCAAATTTCCTAAAAGGGCGTATAGCGCTTGGTCATAGATGGTGGACCCATCCATAAACGGGATAACTACTCCCCTGCCCGCAGCGCAAATTTGCTTTTCTTTTTTTACGGTGGGTAAGTCTGCCGCCGTAGTCCCCTCTAAGATCAGGGCCACTTCCGGCTCCACCTGCCGGGCCGCTACGGTGGACCCTCGCAGACCCACTTCCTCCTGCACTGTAAAGGCAAAGTAACAGTCCACCGGCAAGTCCTGTTGAATCAGCTGCAACATAGCAGCGCAACCCACACGGTCATCCAGCGCCTTTGCTTTGACATACCCGCCCATGGGCACAAACTCCGGGGAGAACACACATACATCTCCCAGTGAGACTCGTTTTTCTGCTTCCTCCCGGTTTTTAGCGCCAATATCGATATACAAATCCTCTACCTTGGGCACGGATTTTTCCTCGCTGTCGCTCACTAAATGATAGGCCTTGATGCCAATAACACCCAGCACACGGTTTGGCCCGATATAGACACGCTTGCCTAGGACCACCCGCCGGTCTACACCGCCGACAAACTGGAACTTCAAATAACCGTCCTCCTGGATATAGGTGACTATAGCGCCCACCTCATCCATATGGGCGGCAAGCAGGACCCGTTTTGCCGGACGCTTAGCGCCGGATTTAAAGACCAAAAGATTTCCCATATTGTCCGTCTGCATATCGGCGGCATAGGGGGCGACCCTCTCCGCTATATACTGACGTACTGCCTGCTCCTGCCCAGAGACGCCGGACAGGGCGCAGAGTTCTTGTACAGTTTGCAGCATTATCGCAGCCCCTCCTCTCCCATAGACAGGGCCAGGGCCGCCAACAGCTGGGATATGGCCGTAGCATCTCCGTCATCAATCACTTCTACAGGGGTATGCATGTATTTCAGCGGCAGAGACAGCACGGCGGTGGAGATCCCATTCCCGCTGGTCTGAATCACCCAGCCGTTTGTGCCCGTGTTGCCCGCCATCACTTCAATTTGGTAGGGAATTTGTTTTTGCTTGGCCAGATCAATCAGCCGCTGTGTGATGTCATGATTCATATTGGGGCCCACGCCGATGGCTGCCCCGCCGCCAAAGGCCAAGGTCTTCTCCGCCGGCGCATCCGGCGTTTTGCCGTGGGTGGTGTCCACCACCACACAATAGTCCGGCTGGATCCCGTATACGCCTGTTTTGGCTCCCCGCAGGCCCACTTCCTCCTGGGTACTAGCCAAAATACAGAGGTCCACTTGCAAGGGCGTATTGCCAAGGAGATCCAAGGCCTTTAACACAATTCCCAGGCAAGCCCGGTTATCCAGGGATTTGCCGCAGAGGCCGCTGCCAAAAGGCATACAGCGGCTGGCAAAGGACACCGGTGTCCCCAAGGGGATACGGGCCTTGGCCTCCTCTTCTGTAAGGCCGACATCAATGAGCAGGTCCTCCATAGGGATCGTCTTATCCATATCTGCCCCTTTTAAAATATGGGGCGGCAGACAAGTGATCACCCCAGGCAGCGGCGGATTTGTCAGTACAGTGACATCCGCCGCTGGTAACATTCTAGGATCTACGCCGCCTAAGGTGGCAAAGCGCAAAAAGCCTTTTTCTATGCGGGTGACAATCAGGCCGATCTCGTCCATATGGGCGTCAAACAGCAGCCGTTTGGCACCCGGCCGCCCGCAATATTTAATGGCCGCCACATTCCCCATGGTGTCCACCATTACTTCGTCCATATAGGGCTCTAGCAGGGTTTGCACTCGCTTTGCCACAGGCTGTTCAAAGCCAGACGGCCCGGTCAGGTCGGCCAGCTGTTGTATGGTTTCTCTCAAGTCCATTTGTGTTTACTCCAGTTCGTAGATAATTTTCTTAAAGGCTCTGCCCCGCTCGGCAAAGTTTTTAAACTTATCAAAAGAGGCGCAGGCCGGGGACAGCAATACCACATCCCCTGGTTCGGCGATCTCACAGGCGGCATATACCGCATCGGAAAAGTCATCGTATAGGAAGATCTCCGGCCGGCCCTTCTCATATCCTGGCACCTTCTCCACGGCAGATTGAATCTGCCTGGCCGTGTTCCCCGTGAGGATCAAGCTGCGCACATGTTCTACAATCTCCGGACCCAGATTGTCAAAGGGAATGTGTTTGTCGTAGCCGCCGGCAATCAAAATAACCTTTTGTTTAAACGAATTGAGCCCGGCGATGGTACGGCTGGGGCTGGAGGCAATGGAATCGTTATAGTAAGACACGCCATGCAGCGTCCGCACTAGCTCAATCCGGTGTTCCACGCCGGCAAAGGTTCTAGCTACCTCTCGGAATGTCTCCGGGTGGATCAGATGGGCCACAGCACAGAAGGCCGCCATATAGTTTTCAATATTGTGCACGCCGGGAAGCTTGATCTCCTCGGCCTGCATCAGCGGCCGTACACGGCCCTGGCTCGCCCAGTAAATCTGCTCGTCTTCCAGATATGCGCCGTTTTCTACCGGCTCCTGGCGGCTGAAAAACAACACCTCTCCCTTTGCTTTCTGGGCAAAGGAGCGGGTAATCTCATTATCCAGGTTCAAAACAAGGCGGCCGGACATGCGCTGGTGGAGGAAAATATTCTCCTTTGCCGCCACATACTCCGCCATGGACTTGTGGACATCCAAATGATTGGGCGCCACATTGGTCACTACGGCGATCTCCGGGCTCTTCTCCATGGTCATCAGTTGGAAAGAGGAGAGCTCTACCACGGCCCAATCGTCTTCCAGCATGTTATTTGTCTCCGCCAGGAGCGGCTTGCCGATGTTCCCGCCTAAATAGACATGGAACCCCTCTGCCTTTAGCAGTTCAGAGATGATGGTGGTTGTTGTGGTTTTCCCATCACTGCCGGTTACGCCGATGATGTGCCCAGGACAGACCTCAAAAAAGGCCTCCATCTCGGATGTGATCACAGCCCCCCGCTCCTTAGCGGCCAAAAGCTCCGGCACATCCGGACGCATACCGGGGGTACGGAAGATCACATCGTATTTTAGGTTCTTTAAGTAATCCGGGCCTAGCTGCAACTCGGCCCCCAGGCTCTCAAATTCCTCTGCCAGGCCCGCAAAAGAGGCCCGGTCATTTTTATCACAGGCAGTAACTTTGCATCCATAGCGCAACAACAACTTGATCAGCGGCGTGTTGCTGACGCCAATTCCAATGACGGCAATCTTTTTGCCTCTCAACTGGTTTAAATACGCTTCCAGCTTTGCATTCATCAGAGGCACCTCCACTCGTCCATATTGTTTGGTACTACATCTGTATTTTACCATTTTCCATGGGAAGATTCAACTAAAGGTCATAAGAATTCCCTATGGGAAATCACACATTGACAATCGCCTTGCAAATGTCGTAAAATATATCCCGCAAGTAAGCCAGACGGCCGCATGAGCAGGCTGAAAAGCCGCTCATGAGGAAAGTCCGGGCTCCATAGGGCAAGGATAACGGGTAACACCCGCCGAAGGCGACTTTAGGACGAGTGCAACAGAGATATACCGCCTTGAGCCATCGCTCATACCATGTCAATCGATATGCCTATGAAAAGGCGCCGGTGGTTTATCGAGCGTGGCTCAGGGTAAGGGTGGAAAGGCGAGGTAAGAGCTCACCCGGTGGCTGGAGACTGCCCACCGCTGTAAACTCTATCCGGAGCAACACCGTGGGAGGACAATAGATCGGCCCGATCGTCCTCAGGAGGTGGCTTGAGCGCAGTGGCAACGCTGCGCCTAGATAGATGGCCGTCAAATACAGAACCCGGCTTATAGGCTTGCTTGCATAAAAGGACGGATTGCAAAAGCAATCCGTCCTTTTATGTGCGCTTTTCTCTCTTTCCTGGCAGCCGCACCTGCCGCTTTGGGTTGGCGGAGGGGAACAAATCCTGATAGGCTTCCATCTCTGCCCGGTTGGTGGGCGGCGTGGGCATCAGCCCGGTAAGTTCCATGCTGGAAACACTGTCGGAAAAGTCCAAGAATGTGTCCTGCTTGTCTGCTTTCTTCTTTTCGTTTGCCATGTTTTGGCCCCCTTTCTCTGCCATTAGTATGCGTCAGCGGGGCCAGGTTTTATCCAAACAAACGGCAAAAGCCGGCTGCTCTGTCGCAGCCGGCTCTTTCTCTAATTTTCCCAGTTGTGCCAGACGTTCTGCACGTCGTCGTTGTCCTCAAACATCTCCAGCATTTTTTCCATGTTCTTAATGTCACCCTCATCGGTGAGCTTCACATAATTCTGGGGGACCATTTCAATCTGGGCTTCCAGGAACTTATATTTCCCCTCCAAAGCGGCGGTTACGGCGCTAAAATCGTTGGGATCCGTGTACACTTCATAGACCTGCCCCTCATTGGAGACATCTTGTGCGCCGGCCTCTAAAGCGCCCATCATCACGGTATCCTCATCCAGGTCCCCATCCTCATTGTCAATGACTATGACACCTTTCTGATCAAAGGACCAGGAGACGCAGCCCGTGGTACCCATCTTTCCGCCGTACTTATCAAAGTAATGGCGAACCTCCGACGCCGTGCGGTTCCGATTGTCCGTCATCGTCTCTACAATTACAGCTACGCCGCTGGGCCCATATCCCTCATAATCGATGCGCTCATAATTAGCCCCATCCGAGGAACCCAGCGCCTTATCAATGGTGCGCTTAATGTTATCATTGGGCATATTGGCAGCTTTCGCCTTGGTGATTACGGCCTGCAATTTGGAGTTGTTATTGGGATCCCCACTGCCGCCTTCTTTTACCGCCACCGCCATCTCTCTGGCAATCTTCGTAAAAATCTGGGCCCGCTTGGCATCTGCAGCGCCCTTTGTCTTCTGGATATTATGCCACTTGGAATGTCCAGACATATTTGCAACATCTCCTTGTCCATACTACAGCAGCCAGTGTACCATAAAATCCTGCAATATGCAAGATTTTTGCCCCTTCCTTGTATAAAATTACCTCTATTGTCCAAAATAATCCTAGAATCGAAAAGGAGGTTCGTTTATGGCAGCCAAAACAAAAAACAAATCGGACAAAAAGTCCAAGCAGCAAAGTGGTCAGCGGACACAGGAACAGGCTGGCCAGCAACAGGATTCCCGCACCAGCCAGCCTGTCACCAGATAGGAAAAAAGGAGAGACGCTATGGCGTCTCTCCTTTTTTCTTATCTTTTTTTCGGTATAATGAGCAGCCTGCCCGCTTGGGGCTCATAAGCGCTGTCCAGCTCATTGGCAGCCAAAATCAGCTCCCGTGTGGAGTGGTGGCGTTTGGCCATTTGCCAAATGCTTTCGCCGGCCTCTGTATAGTGCAGGATCACAGACGGCAATTTGGAGATATCCACTTGGGATTCCGGGTCCATCTCAACGCCGCTGACCATTTGCAGGCCGCTATCTGCGGCGCAGGCAATGGCAAACTGCACGGGAATCCGCAACTCAATGCCGCTAGAGGATGGACTGGCAAAAACCTCCCCAACGCAGCTCGCCGTTACCGTGTACCGTCCACTTTCAGCCCCTTCCAAAATGCTCATGTGCCATAAAGTAATACACAAGGATTGACAGACAGCTACCCTCTATTCCGTAAAAATAGCGACTGGTGAAGGTGTGTAC
>CAZXRD010000036.1:0-13358 GCA_964642465.1 uncultured Oscillospiraceae bacterium
GCTCCGGTGTTTTTTCTCGGCGTCAGATAGGCTGCTTTGGCCAGGTATCTGTCCTCTATGCCTCTGCCCCCAGGTAGGCCAGGATCTCGGCGGCATTGGTGTCCGGCTTTACCTTAGGCATCACCTTTTCAATCACGCCCTGCTCGTCGATGAGATAGGTGCTGCGCACTGTGCCCATGCTCACCTTGCCGTAGAGCTTTTTCTCCTGCCAGGCGCCATAGGCCTCCAGGACCTGGTGGTCCGGGTCGGAGAGGAGCACAAAGGGCAAATCGTATTTCTCGGCAAATTTCAGATGGGAGGCCACGGAGTCCTTGCTGACGCCGATGACCACGGCGTTTTTCCCCGCAAAATCGCTGTAGCTCTGGGCAAAGGCGCAGGCCTGCCGGGTACAGCCCGGGGTGTTGTCCCTGGGATAGAAATAGAGCACGACTTTTTTGCCCAGGAAATCCGACAAACTTACCGGGGCGCCGGTCTTGTCCGGCAGGGTAAAATCCGGGGCCTTGGTTCCAACTTCTAGCATGATGTTCCTCCTTTTCTCTCTCCGGCCGCCGGGCGGCCGGCTTATATCCCGAAAAACCGCTTTCCGTTTTCTAAGGTAGCCTGGGCGCAGGCCTCTGGGGAGATGCCCTTGATCTCCGCCAGCTTGGCACAGGTATACTGCACCAGGCGGGAGTCGCAGCGCTGCCCCCGTGCCGGCACCGGCGCCATATAGGGGCTGTCCGTCTCGATCATCAGGTGCTCCAGGGGGATCTCCCGGGCCACCTCCACCGCCTTCTTGGCGTTTTTATAGGTGAGCACCCCGGTAAAGGAGATCATCCACCCCCGCTTCACCAGCTCCCTGGCCATCTCCACGCTGCCGGCATAGCAGTGGAACACCCCCCGCACCTGGGGGAATTCCTGCACAATGGCAAAGCTGTCCCCGTGGGCCTCCCGGTCGTGGACGATCACCGGCAGATCCAGCGCCTGGGCCAGGGCCAACTGCTTGCGGAACACATGCCGCTGCAGTTCCCGGGGGGGATTTTCCGCCCAGTAATAGTCCAGGCCGATCTCCCCGATGGCCCGGACCTTGGCAGCCCCCGCCAGCTGCCGCAGCTGCTCGATAAACTCGTCCGCCCAGTCGGCGCAGTTTTCCGGATGGACCCCTACAGCGGCGTACACATGGGGGTACTGCGCCGCCAGGGCCACCGCCGTCTTGGAACTCTCCAGGTCGCAGCCTGGGTTGAGCACCAGCTCTACACCGGCCCCCGGCAGAGCGGAGAGCACCTCGTCCCGGTCCGGGTCAAACTTGGCGTCGTCATAATGGGCGTGGGTATCAAAATACATGGCAAACCCTCCTTTGGGGCGCCCTGCGCCGCCCCTTGTCCTAGTATACCACAGTCCCGCCCCCCTGCCTAGGCCGGGAAAAAACGGGCCGGAGCCGGGAGATTCTCCCGGCCCCGGCAAACACATGCGGCCAATGGTTTAGAAAGGCATGGATTTGAAGTTTTCCGCCTTATCTACAATGTTGTGGTTCTGCTCGTACACGTCCTTCAGGATCTGGCCCAGGTGGGTATACTCCTCGGCGCAGTGGGTGGACTGGAGCTTCACAGCGTCATAATCGTACACATAGTCGTCCAAAAGGATGGGCTTTTTGTTCACGATGGTGACGCCGTACCAGAAGTACAGGAAGACCTTCAGCCCTTCAGGGGTCTGGTGCAGCACCCGGACAGAGGGCCCGGAGGGGATGCACACATCCGGAGGCGAGCTGAGGGTGCAGACGGCGGAGGCGCCGCTCTTTTTAAACTTCTCCATATCAAACCCGAAGGTCTCGGGGGAGAGCATATTGATCTTGGTGGTGGCCACGCCGTTGACGGTCCAGGCGGTGACAAAGTCCGCCGTGCCCCAGTTGCGCTCTTTCCAGTTCAAGTTGGGGTTGCAGCGCTGCTCAATGTTCCGGCGGCTGAGGCCAATGCCGTAGTGGGCCACAGGGTCCCAGATCTTGTACCGGGAATCCTCCAGGCCGTGCCAGGCAAACCACCACTCGAACATCTCCTGGGTCACCCCGGGATAGAACATCCGCTCTGCCACGTAGCCGGTGCCGTCCGCCAGCTGGCCGTAGCCCTCGTCATCGGCGTCGTAGTCCGGATCCAGGAGCAAGTCGATCTTGGTGATGGGCAGGCCCTTGTTGGGGTCGATGGGCTTGGCGATCTTCGCCGCCAACTCCGGAGAGTATTTGGGATCGCTGTAAGGCACATCAAAGAACTTCGCATAGGGGAACTTCTTCTGTTCCTCTGTCAAGAAATTTTGAATCATGACCTTCCCTCCAATGTGTAAAATGTAAGGGGCATACGCCCGGTAAGCTTATTTTACTGCATTTTTGGAAAAAGAGGAACTGAATATTTGTAAAAAAGGCTTGAAAAACTGGAATAGCTATGGTATCATAGCTACTGCTGAAAATTTCGAATTTACTCGCCTTGGTGCGGTCGCCGGCTTTTGCCGCCCCATCGGGGCTTTGGAAAGGGAATGGGAAATCATGACTTTAGCGCTTACAATCGTTCAATTTATCGCTGCCGTCGCCATTATTTTGATGGTGTTGTTCCAGTCTGGTAAAAGCGCCGGCCTCTCCAGCGTCATCGCCGGTTCTTCCGATACCTTTATGGCCAAAAACCGTTCCCGGGCTTTAGACGCCCGTCTAGCCAAGGCGACCAAGTGGGTGGCCATTGTGTTCGTCATCCTCACGGTGGTGCTGAATATTCTGGCTTAGTTTTTTCTGCATTGCTTTTCCACCCGCTCATGAAACATGAGCGGGTAAATTTATTCCCGGGGCCTTTTGGGGACCTGTTGTGCTTCCCCTTGCCCTGTGGTAAACTGATTTTATCTAGAAAGGGGGCGCCGCTTTGGACAGTTCCTTTTTTGCCCTGATCTCCCGGATGCGGTTTATCAACCGCTGGGGGCTCATGCGCAACAGCTATACAGAGAATATACAGGAGCACTCCCACATGGTGGCAGTGCTGGCCCACGCCTTGGCTGTGATCCGGCGGGACGTGTTCGGGGGCGAGGCGGATCCCAACTTGGCGGCGGCCGCTGCCCTGTTCCACGACGCCTCGGAAATCCTCACCGGGGACATGCCCACCCCCATCAAGTACTACAACCCAGAGATTATGGCCGCCTACAAGGCGGTGGAAGCCCAGGCGGCGGACCGGCTGCTGGCCCTTTTGCCGCCGGACCTGCGCCCGGCTTACTCCCCCCTGCTCAACCAGGCGGACGAGGGGACCCGCCAGCTGGTCAAGGCGGCGGATAAGCTCTCCGCCTATATCAAGTGTCTGGAGGAGGGCAAGGCGGGGAACAACGAGTTCCGCCTGGCGGGGGAGCAGATCCGCCAGACGCTGGAGGACTCCCCCCTGCCGGAGGTCCGCTATTTCATGGAAAACTTCCTGCCGGCCTTCGGCCTGACCTTGGACGAACTAAACCACACAGTGGAATGAGGAGAGAAAACTATGCGAGCCATCGTAACGGTAATCGGAAAAGACCAGGTGGGCATCATCGCCGCCGTCTGCGCCCTGCTGGCGGAAAACGGGGTCAACGTCCTGGACATCAGCCAGACGGTTTTGCAGGAGTATTTCACCATGATCATGCTGGTGGATACCGCCGGCTGCACCCAGTCCTTTGACCAGTTGGGCAAGCTTTTAAAGGCCGCCGGGGAGGACCGGGGCCTGTCCATCCGCATCCAGCGGGAAGACATCTTCAACGCCATGCACCGCATCTGAGGGAGGCGGCCATGCTCAATAATCACGATATTTTGTCCACCATCCAGATGATTGACCAGCAGCATCTGGACATCCGCACCATCACCATGGGCATCTCCCTGCTGGACTGCGCCGACCCGGATATAGACGCCTGCTGCCGGAAGATCTACGACAAGATCACCCGTCTGGCGGGGAACCTGGTCCGCACCGGCGAGGATATTGAGGCGGAGTTCGGCATTCCCATTGTAAACAAACGCATCGCCGTTACCCCCATCGCCCTGGTGGCCGCCGCCTGCGGCCAGGCGGACTACACCCCCTTTGCCAAGGCGCTGGACAAGGCCGCCGCCGCTGTGGGCGTGAACTTCATCGGCGGTTTCTCCGCCCTGGTGCACAAGGGCTTCACCCAGAGCGACCGGAACCTGATCGCCTCCATACCGGAGGCTCTAGCCGCTACGGAGCGGGTCTGCTCCAGCGTAGGGGTGGCCACCACCAAGGCGGGCATCAATATGGACGCCGTGGCCATGATGGGCCGGCAGATTAAAGCGGCCGCCCGGCTCACCGCCGACCAGGGGGGCATGGCCTGCGCCAAGCTGGTGGTTTTCGCCAATGCGGTGGAGGACAATCCCTTTATGGCCGGCGCCTTCCACGGCACCGGGGAACCGGAATGCGTCATCAACGTGGGGGTCTCCGGCCCCGGCGTGGTCCATCACGCCCTCCAGGCGGTGAAGGGTCAACCCTTTGACGTGGTGGCGGAGACCGTGAAAAAGACCGCCTTCCGCATTACCCGCATGGGCCAGCTGGTGGCCAGAGAGGCCTCCAGCCGCTTGGGCGTGCCCTTCGGCATTGTGGACCTGAGTCTGGCTCCCACCCCCGCCATTGGGGACAGCGTGGCGGACATTTTGGAAGAGATGGGCCTGGAGACCGTGGGCACCCATGGCACCACGGCTGCCCTGGCCCTTTTAAACGACGCCGTGAAAAAAGGCGGCGTCATGGCCTCCTCCCATGTGGGCGGCCTCTCCGGCGCCTTTATTCCCGTCAGTGAGGATGCGGGCATGATCGCCGCCGCCCAGCGGGGCGCTTTGCATCTGGACAAGCTGGAGGCCATGACTTGCGTCTGCTCTGTGGGTTTGGACATGATCGCCATCCCCGGGGACACACCGGCGGAGACCATCTCCGCCATCATCGCTGACGAGGCGGCCATCGGCGTGGTAAACAATAAGACCACCGCCGTACGCATCATCCCCGCCGAAGGGAAGTCGGTGGGGGACCAGGTAGAGTTCGGCGGGCTTCTGGGCTCGGCCCCGGTGATGCCGGTGCACCCCTACAGCTCGGCGGATTTCGTAGCCCGGGGCGGGCGCATCCCGGCGCCGCTGCACAGTCTGCGCAACTAGGCCGCTCCCTATACAACCACCGCCGCCGAAGCCTTCGGCGGCGACTTTGTGCCCTCGTTGCCGCAAAGTCTATTGTCTATTGAATATAAGCGGCTGCCGTTTGGTTTTTGGATTTGATTTTTCGCACCTGCGGTGCGCCCCACGCTGTAGGGCCCCGTGGTCTTGCCATAGATTGAGGAGGAACGATTCACAATGGAAAAACAACAACTGCGCAATGTGGCCATCATCGCCCATGTCGACCATGGCAAGACCACGTTGGTAGACGAGATGCTCAAGCAGAGCGGCGTGTTCCGGGACAACCAGGAGGTTGTGGAGCGTGTCATGGACTCCAACGACTTGGAGCGGGAACGGGGCATTACCATCCTGGCCAAGAACACCGCCATCCGCTACAAAGGGGTCAAGATCAACATCGTGGACACCCCGGGCCACGCCGACTTTGGCGGTGAGGTGGAGCGGATTTTAAAGATGGTCAACGGCGTCATCCTGCTGGTAGACGCCGCTGAGGGCCCCATGCCCCAGACCCGTTTCGTGCTCTCTAAAGCCCTGGAGCTGGGACACCGGGTCATTGTGGTGGTGAACAAGATTGACCGGCCCGACCAGCGCATCCACGAGGTGATGGACGAGGTGTTGGAGTTACTGCTGGATTTAAACGCTACGGAAGAGCAGTTTGAGTCCCCCACCCTGTTCTGCTCCGGCCGGCAGGGCACCGCCTCCTACTCCCCGGACATCCCAGGCACCGATCTCACCCCCCTGCTTGACACCATTATAGACTACATCCCCGCCCCGGACTGCGATACGGAGGCCCCTTTCCAGATGCTGGTCAGCTCCATCGACTACAACGAGTTTGTGGGCCGCATCGCCATCGGCCGCATTGAGCGGGGCGTCATCCACCAAAACCAGGAGATCGTCGTGTGCAATTACCACACCCCGGACCAGCCGCCGAAAAAGGCCAAGGCGGTCTCCCTGTACACCTTTGAGGGGCTAAACCGGGTGCCTGTCACCGAGGCTGCCGCCGGCGAGATCATCGCCATGAGCGGCATTGGGGACGTGACCATCGGGGACACCATCTGCGCTCCCGCCGCCCCGGAACCCATTGAGTTTGTGAAAATCTCCGCCCCCACCCTGGAGATGACCTTCTCTGTAAACGACTCCCCCTTCGCCGGGCGAGAGGGGCAGTTTGTCACCTCCCGCCAGCTGCGGGACCGTCTGTTCCGGGAGACTTTAAAGGACGTGTCCCTCCGGGTCAGCGAGGTGCCGGATTCCACCGACTCCTTCAACGTGGCCGGCCGGGGCGAGATGTCCCTTTCCATCCTCATTGAGACCATGCGCCGGGAGGGCTATGAGTTTCAGGTCTCGCCCCCCCGTGTGCTGTACCAGGAGATCGACGGGAAAAAGTGCGAGCCCATTGAGCGGGTGGTGGCCGACGTACCGGCGGACAACGTGGGCGCCGTCATGGAGAAACTGGGCGCCCGAAAAGGGGAATTTCTGTCCATGACCCCTGTGGGCAACCGGATGAAGCTGGAGTTTTTGGTCCCCTCCCGGGGTCTCTTCGGCTACCGGAACGAGTTTTTGACCGACACCCGGGGCGAGGGCGTTATGAGCGCCGTCTTCGACAGCTACGCCCCGGTGAAAGGGGAGATCAGCCGCCGGAACACCGGCAGCCTGGTGGCCTTTGAGACGGGGGAAGCCGTGACCTACGGCCTCTTTGCCGCCCAGGACCGGGGCGCCCTGTTTATCGGCCCCAGCACGCCGGTCTACGCCGGTATGGTGGTGGGCGTCAGCCCTAAGGCGGAGGACATCTCTGTCAACGTGTGCAAGAAAAAACAGCTCACCAATATGCGGGCCGCCGGCAGCGACGACGCCCTGCGCCTCACCCCGCCCCGGCAGATGTCCTTAGAGCAGTGCCTGGAGTTTTTGGCGGACGACGAGCTGCTGGAAGTCACGCCGAAAAACCTGCGGCTGCGGAAGCGGATTTTAGACCACTCCCAGCGGATGAAGGCCCTAAAGGGCGGCAACAAGTAGGAGGGGCGATATGGGTTTCACCGGACTTGGTACCGTTGTCAACGTCGGCGCTGTGCTCTTAGGCGCCACCATCGGCCTACTGATTAAAAAGGGCCTCAGCGAGCGGTTCCAGCACACCATCATGTGCAGCATCGGCCTCGCCACCATCTTCATCGGCATCTCCGGCGCCATGACCGGCCTCATGGGCCTGGAGGACGGCGGCCTTACCACCCAGAACACCATGCTCATGGTCCTGTCCCTGGTCATGGGCGCCCTGGTGGGCGAGCTCATCGACATTGAGCGGCGGCTGGACAGACTGGGCCAGTGGTGCCGGAAAAAGCTGCGCTTTAGCAAAAGCGAGGGGGAGGAAGGGGGCTCTTCCTTTGTGGAGGGGTTCGTCTCCAGCTCCCTGCTCTTCTGCGTCGGGGCCATGGCCATTGTGGGCGCCTTTGACGACGGCATCAACCACGACTACTCCACCCTGTTTGCCAAATCGTTGATTGACGGGGTCTCCGCCATCATCTTCGCCGCCTCCCTGGGGGTGGGGGTCTACTTCTCCTGCGTGCCCTTGCTGATCTACCAAGGGGGCCTGACCCTGTTGGCCGGCGTGATCCGGCCCTATCTCTCGGACCTTTTGGTGGGGCAGATGTCCTTTGTAGGCTCCATCCTCATCTTCGGCATCGGGGTAAACCTGATTTTCGGCAAAAAGCTGAAGGTGGGCAATCTGCTCCCCGCCATGTTCATGCCCATTCTTTTTCAGCTTGTACAATCTATTTTCCAATGACAAAAAGCCCGCAGGCATTGCCTGCGGGCTTTTGCTATATCGTATTTCCGTATCTTATTCCTGGGTCTTGGCGGCGCAGCCCACACAGTGGCCGGAACACTGCCAAAGCTCATCTGCCACTGGCTGCCACTGGTCAGCGGCGGGGATGCACTTGGCGGTGAGATCCTCCACGTCCTCCGGATTCTGCAAGTCGGTGCTCTTGGCCCCTGTCTCCTCTACCATGCCGGCCAGGGCCCCTTGGTTGTCCAGCAGAGGACAGGGCCTGAGCATGTTGTCGGAGAAGGGCTGGCCCTTCCGATAGGCCTGGAACAAGGGGGACTGCAGCCCCTCCAGCAGAGTTTTCTCCCGGATATTGGAGTCGGAGTAGTGGATAAAGGCGCAGGGCTCCATATCCCCGTTGGCATTGATATGTAAGTACCGTCGGCCGCCGGCGATGCAGCCGCCTACAAACTCCCCGTCGTTCCAGAAGTCCATGACGAAAATGGGCTTGGTGCCCCGGAATTTCCGCACCTGCTCATACATAAACTTCCGTTGCTGGGCGGAGACCATCAGCTCCGGCACAGCGTCTTTGCCCACGGGCATGTAGGTAAACAGCCAGCAGAACTTAGCGCCCCACTGGATCATCTGGTCAAAGTACTCCTCGCTGCCGATGACCTCTGTGTTTTGGCTGGTATAGCAGCAGGACACGCCAAAGGGCAGCCGCTTCTCCCGCAAAATGGCCATAGCCCGCTGGATCTCCCGGAAGGTGCCCTGGCCCCGGCGGGCATCGGTGGATTCCTCAAAGCCCTCCACACTGATGGCGGGGATAAAGTTTTTCACCCGCAGCATCCCGTCGGCAAATTCCTCATCGATGAGAGTAGCGTTGGTAAAGGCGGTAAACTGGCAGTCATTATGGGCCTCGCACAGGCGGAGGATATCCGCTTTCCGTACCAGCGGTTCGCCGCCGCTGAACAGAAATACATAGCAGCCCAGAGCCTTGGCCTGGCGCACAATGCTGTCCAGCTCCTCGTAGCTCAGGTTTAGCTTATTGCCGTACTCCGCCGCCCAGCAGCCGGTGCAGTGGAGGTTGCAGGCAGAGGTGGGGTCCAGCAAGATGGCCCAGGGGATGTTGCAATCGTACTTCTCGCCATTTTCCACCTGCTGCTCATAGCCGAACAAGGTGCCGTTGAGCCCCAAGTTCCGGAAGGTGACTTTCAGCACATCGTTGTCGATATCCCGCCACAGGCCCATCAGATATTTGTACCACACGCCATCCGGATCGTCTAAGATCTTGTGAAACATGGCCGTCTGGTTCTTGTCCCAACCCAGCGCTTCAATAAAGCTGAGGAGTTTCGGCAGGTTCTTTTCCGGGTTGCCGGAGATGTAGCCCATGGCTGTAGACAAGGCCGCCTTGCTCAGTGTCTGCTTGATACCCATACGAATCTTTACATCCTTTCTCTGTCTATAGACGGTTTTTTTCCAAGGGTTTTATAAAAAGACCGGCGGAACATATCTCTGCCGGTCTTCTCCGCTATGCTTTAGCCGGTTAATTCCTGGCTCAGCTGCAAGATCTGGGGCGCCAAACGCTTCCGCTCTTTTTTTGTAACGTGGGTATACACAGGATAGGCCATCGCCACCCCGACAATTCCCAGGACGCCCATTACGATGCCGGGAACAAACCAGCTGCCTATCCAGACCATGGAACAACACATGCCCACGCCCATGAGCAAACAGCCGCAAATGCCCACCGCCATGGAAACAATCCTCCCCTTTCGATCCACACTGTGATCTAAGCGGCGTAAGGTCTCCAGTTTACTTTCCGGTGCATCAGGCAGGTATCTTCTTCGGATCGATTCAATTTCCTCCTGCCGGCTGGCGGAATAGGTGTATTGGAAACGGCCGGTTTCTTTATCCATGCTTTGTCGCTTCCTTTCCGAACGTATCCATAAGCATATCGGGCCTATATTTCCAAAAGGCCAAACTTATGTTTCTGAATTGTTAAAATTCTCTGTTTCCGCAGATATGGCGTCCGGCTTTTGCGGTGTTGGATGCCCTTGGGCCAGGCGCTGTTTGGCGTCCTCCACAGTCTCCCCTTCCCGGGTAAAAAAGGTCTCCACAAATTTGTCGCTGACCTTGTTAAAACCATGTACAACGCCGTCTTCGATCTTCTGGTAGCCGCTGACCACACCATTTTCAATCTTCTTGTAGCCATTCACCACGCCATACTCGATTTTTTCATAGCCCACGACCACTTTGTCCTTGATCTTGCGGCCGCCGGCCTTCACATGTTCCGTAAAGCTCTCATCCTGTTCCTGTACATTGCTGGTTTCTGCATCCATGTTCGCTTTCCCCTTTCTATGTGTATGTGTAAGTTACCTTTCTTTTTCTTAGGATGGCTTTACTATACAAGGGAAGTGTTTGCAAAGCGCCTGTAAATTGTTTCGGAAATATAAAAATAGCCGGGTAGCCGGGAAAACACAAAGGGGCGGCGCAACAAACTGCTGCGCCGCTCCTTTGTTTTCGTCTATTCTGTTTTATGCACCGGTGACGACACTGATCCGCTGCCGGATATGGTCCCCCTGGACCGCCTCATCCACCATGGCAATGGCGTAGTCGGCATAACTGATCACGCTCTCCCCTTTGGGGCTGAGGGTCAGCTCTTCTCCCCCTAGGATGTACTTGCCGCTCCTGGCTCCATCGGCCTGGAAGTCCGCCGCCGGGCTCACATAGGTCCAGCGCACATCTTGCCGCTGACGCAGCTCACCCAATGCCTTGGCCATGGCCGCCGCCAGAGGCTTGAAAGCGTCAGGGAAATCCGGGCCATCAGACACGCAGGCACTGTGCTGGGGATCTACATACAAGCTGCCGGCACCGCCCACCACCAGCAGACGGGTCTCACTGCCGGACAGCACGTCGCACAAGTGCTTTAGAGATGTGCTGTGCTGGGGCAGCGTCTCCTCCGTCCAGGCGCCAAAGGCGTCGATCACCACGTCAAAGCCCTGCAGGTCCGCCGCCGTCAGGTCAAACAAATCCTTCTGCAGCACATGCGGCGCCGCTGTTTGATTGGCATGTCGGACCACAGCGGTGACATCCAGGCCCCGATTGACAGCCTCTTGTACAATATACTTTCCAGCCTTTCCGTTTGCACATACTACAGCGATTTTCATTGCAATACCTCCAAATACAGTCAGTTTTTGTTGTAACCTCCTTGATTACAATAAGAGCATAGCACGACTTGGTTGTAATGTCAATAGTTACAACAAAAATTTTTTAAAAAAAGAAAAGGCCATATTCTGTAGAGAATACGACCTTTCCACACGGGGCTCTACGCCCCTTCTGCTGCAATATACGTATCTGCGTCCCGGAGCACATCGGCAATGGTAATCTTTTCCATCTCCCGTTCCATAGCCGCTTGGATCTGGTAAAGTTTGTCGTCCAACGCCTGGTGGATGTTCCGGCCCACAGGACATTGGGGATTGGGCCGCTCATGAAAGTGAAAGAGCTCCCCATTTTCTACACAGTCCACCGCCCGGTACACGTCCAGCAGGGTGATTTGCTCCGGCGGTTTTGCCATGGCGGCGCCGCCGCTGCCCCGCTGCACAGTGATCAGGCCTGCACCCTTGAGCTGTGCCAAGAGTTTGCGGATAATGACGGGGTTAACCTGGACGCTCTCCGCCAAGAAATCGCTGGTGATCTTGTGGGTCTTTTCAAAGGTATGGATACAGGTAAAAATGTGAATCGCTATGGTAAAGCGGCTGGAAATTTGCATCGTAGGCCTCCTGCATGGGTGTTTTCAATTCATTATAGCCGCTATTCGCTGTAATGTCAATGGTTACATTAAGCCCCATATAGACAAAGGGGGACAGCCCATTGGGCCGTCCCTCTTTGTTCCATCTTTACGCCGGCACTGCCAGGCCGCTGGAGATAGCCGGTGCCGACTCTGTATCCATATCCGCCGCTTGAACCAGCTCCTGGATATAGGCCTTGCTCCGCTCCGCCGTATACGGCACATTGATATACAGATCGTCCCAGCGCACGATCTGGCCGTCCTCGTTTTTCAGGCTCAGGGACAGGTGGACATTAAAGCTGGTGAGGTATTCCTCTTCTTCCCATTGGGCCGTATAGCCCCAGAGCCAAATCTCCGGGTCGATCTTCCCCAGGTTTCCCGCCTCCGCATCCGGCAGGATGCACTCTGTGTACAAATACTGGGCCTGTTCTATGGTGAGGGTCAAGCCGTCCTCATAGCCGGGCCGGGAGATATAGCAGTCGCTGATGGTCCGCTCGTTTACGCCGATGTCGCTGGAGAGCCGGGCCACCACAAACTCCGGCTGGTTCAGGGTATCTGCCACCTGGCGGATGACGCTGTCTTCCGCCAGGTCCCCGTTGGGCGTCCGCAAATAGTAACTGCGGGAAATAATCCGCCCGTTGCGCAGGATGTAGGTGATCTCCGTGCGCACCGTGGAGCTGTTGTGGGTCTCGGCAATCCGCTCCTGATAGCCCTTATCCCGGATCACGGCCCCGTGGAGGTCCAGGACATCCGCAATGGCGGTTTCACTGGTGAGAATGTTCATCTCCCCAAAGGCATAGACCTCCACCCGCTCCACTTCTTCCGCCTCCGGCAGGTAGCCCTCGTACCCGAACAGGTCCCCTTCAAAGACGCCCACAAAGGCCAGCAGGGCCAGGCAAGTGACCCCCAGGCCAATCCAGGCCTTTTTGCGGAACACCCGGAAGGACTTTTTCAGCATCATCTCCGCTGCAAAATAGCCGATTACCGCCCCGGCCAGCAGGCAGAGCGTCATTTTGATACCGGTATACAAGCCGCCGCCCGCCGCATAGTCCAGCGTTGGTGGAGAAGAACAGCACCGCCCCCAATGCAAAGGCGCAGGCCAGCGTCAGGCAGTACTTAAAGACGGGCCGCAGCACCCGCACAGCCACCACGTCCCCCGCCGTCTCCGTATGCCGGCGCCGGTAGATCAGCAGCGCCACAAAAGTGAGCAGCACCCCTACCAGGCCGTAAATGGCCAGGCTCCACCAGCCCTGGAGGCTGCAGGTCTGGGCGGCAAAGTCCGTATCCACGGACACCACCATCAGCAGCTCCACCAAGGGGGAGAGGAAAGACAGCTGGGTGCTGAAATTGGGGGACATGCCGTATACAAACGTGGGCAGCACGGACTTCACCACAGACTCCATGCCCAAAGCCACAAAGTTCAGGGCCAAATACAGGGCCGGCAGGATCAGCACGTGCCCCGTAAGCATGGCGCAAAACACCGCCATACCGTAAAACAGGATGGTAGTCAAGGTCATCACCGCCAGCCACTGGGCCAAGATGCCCATATCCAGGCAGCCGTGGGCCAGGCAGACCACCAGGGTGATGAGGAACACCGCCAGGTTCACCAGGGTGAGCCCAGTGAGGCCCGCCAGATAAAGCCCCTCCCGGCGCAGGGGCAGGCTGTGGAACAGCACGGCGCTGCACATGGA
>CAZXRD010000036.1:13458-15597 GCA_964642465.1 uncultured Oscillospiraceae bacterium
CCTGCCGGCGCATCACCGGATCCAGGCCGTCCACCGGCTCATCCAGCAGCAGCACGTCCGGGTGGGTGCAGATGGCCAGCCAAAAGGCCACCTGCTTCTGCATGCCCTTGGAGAGCTTCCGGATGCTCTGCCGCTCGTCTATGGAAAATACCTCTTTCAGCCGCTCATAGCGGTGCATGTCAAAATTGGGGTAGACGCTGCGGTAAAAGCGCATCATATCCCGGGTATCCGCCTGGGGGAAATAATAGCTGTCATCAGGAATGCCGAAAACCCGGGCCTTTACCTGGGGATTTTCATACACCGGCTGCCCGTCAATCTCCACCAGGCCGGCGTCCTGGCGGTACACCCCGGTGAGGTGGCGGATGATGGTGGATTTCCCGGCGCCGTTGGGCCCCACCAGGCCATACACCGTCCCTTTCTGCACATGCAGGCTCAGGCCGTCCAAGGCCTGGACCTGTTCAAAGACCTTATAGACCTGCTCCATCTTGATCACGGCTTTCCCCTCCTTTCCCTTCTGCAATCTCACGGACCCGCTGCAGCAGCCAGTCCACATCCACGCCCAGGTACAACAGTTCCCGCACCGAGGCCTCCAAGCTCTGAAGCAGCGCCTCCCGGCGGCGGCTGTCCACCCCGCTGCGGGGGGCCACAAAGCTGCCCTTCCCCGCTACGGTGTAGATATAGCCCTCGTTTTCCAGTTCCCGATAGGCGCGCTGGATGGTGTTGGGGTTTATGCTCATCTGCGTGGCTAGCTCCCGGATGGACGGCAGGCGGCTGTTCACCTCTGCCCCGCCCAGGATCACCATGCGGCGCACCCCTTCCTTGATCTGTTCATAGATGGGTTTTTCCTCCCGGTAATTCAGTTGAAACACCGCCGGTCTCGCCCTCCTTCCAACTGTGTCGTTTGTCTTACCTGTACTAATTCAAATAATACACATAGACAGCCATTCTGTCAAGAGGTTTTTGCTTTCACCGGTGAAACAAAAAATTTCCTTTTCGGCCCCGCCTTTCCTGGCCCCCAGCAATTGACAAGGCTAAGTTGGAAGTATATAATTGTAACGCATGATGAATTTTTCCCATCATTTTACTCGTTTCTATTCTCTATTCCACAATTTTTAGCACTTTGCAAATTCGGCAGCCGCCGCCGGTAAGTGCGGGGCCGGGAAGGGGCCTTTTCCCGGTTTATGGAGCTTGTTATGAGAGACGTATATGTTGTAAACTGTTGCCGTACCGCCATTGGTTCTTTTGGCGGCTCCCTGAAAGACACGCCCGCCGCTGATCTGGGCGCCGTCGTCGTGAAAGAGGCGCTAAGCCGGGCCAATCTGAAGCCGGAACAGGTGGACGAGCTGATGTTTGGCTGCATCCTCACCGCCGCCCAGGGACAGAATGTAGCCCGTCAGGTGGGCATCAAAGCCGGCCTGCCCTACTCCGTGCCCGCTTACACCGTGGGTATGGTCTGCGGCTCCGGCATGAAGTCCGTGATCGAGGCTGCCCGGGCCATCCTGGCTGGGGACGCTGATGTGATCGTGGCCGGCGGCACGGAAAACATGTCCGCCGCACCCTATGCCCTGCCGGCGGAGCGCTGGGGCGCCCGCATGGGGGACAAGAAGGTGGTGGACACCATGATCAAAGACGGCCTGTGGGACGCTTACAACAACTATCATATGGGCACCACTGCAGAGAACATCTGCGACGTGTGGGGCATCACCCGGGAAGAGCTGGACGCTTTTGGCGCCGCCTCCCAGCAGAAGACAGAGGCCGCCCAAAAGGCCGGCCGGTTTGACGATGAGATCGTGCCCGTCACGATTAAGAAGAAAAAAGAGACCCTGGAATTCAAGGTGGACGAGTTCCCCCGTGCCGGCACCACGGCGGAGGGGATTGCCAAGCTGAAGGGCGCTTTCCCTGTGGGCCCCGACGGGGTGGAGGACGAGATTGTCCACACCTTTGAGCCCACCCAGGTCCATGAGGCGGACGCCCATAAGCATGTCCAGCGGGTCACCGCTGCCAACGCCTCCGGCATCAACGACGGGGCTGCCGCCATCGTGCTGGCCTCCGGCGAAGCGGTAGAGAAATACGGGCTAAAGCCCATGGCCAAGCTGGTCTCCTGGGGCCAGGGCGGCGTCGACCCGAAGATCATGGGCG
>CAZXRD010000037.1:0-13374 GCA_964642465.1 uncultured Oscillospiraceae bacterium
CCTGAAAAGAACGACGACGGCAAGGCGCAAGAGTAAACTTTAGGAGATGAGATGACCGATGGCAAAAAATAAGAAGCCAGAATCGCCAGAAACACAGGACCAGGACCTGCCCGTAGAAGAACCGGCCCAGCAGGCTGCGCCAGATGCAGCTGCCGATGCGGCACCTGCGCCGGCAGATGATCCCGCCCAGCTTCTGGCTGCGGAAAAGGACCGGTACCTGCGCCTGGCTGCAGAATATGATAATTACCGGAAACGCAGCGCCAAGGAGCGGGCCGCCCTGTATGATGAAGTCCGCAGCGACACCATTTTGCAGCTGCTGCCTGTCTATGACAACTTAGAGCGTGCCTTAAAGCAGGAGACCAGCGACGCCGCCTTTTACGAGGGCGTAAAGCTCACGATGAACCAGATGGAGAGCATCTTATCCAAGATGGGCGTTGTCCGCATCCCCGCACTGGGTGAGACCTTTGACCCCACTCGCCACAACGCCATTATGCATGTGGAAGACGAATCTGTTGGTGAAAAACAGATCGTAGAGGAGTTTCAGGCGGGCTTTACCCTGGGGGATAAAGTGATCCGGTATTCTATGGTAAAAGTGGCCAATTAAGGCCATGCTATAAATCACAAATGAACATTTCGCTTTGATCGAATTTAGGAGGAATATGTTATGGGAAAAATCATTGGCATTGACTTAGGTACAACCAATTCCTGCGTTGCCGTTATTGAGGGCGGCGAACCAGTTGTCATCCCCAACGCAGAGGGCAACCGCACCACGCCTTCCGTCGTGGCCTTCTCCCAGGACGGGGAGCGTATGGTAGGCCAGGTGGCAAAGCGCCAGGCCATCACCAACCCGGACCGGACCATCTCTTCCATCAAGCGGGAGATGGGCAGCGATTATAAGGTCACCATCGACAACAAGCGTTACACCCCCCAGGAGATCTCCGCTATGGTCCTGCAAAAACTGAAGGCCGATGCAGAGAGCTATCTGGGTCAGACGGTCACCGAAGCGGTCATCACCGTCCCCGCCTACTTCACCGACAGCCAGCGTCAGGCTACCAAGGACGCCGGGCGCATTGCCGGCCTGGATGTAAAGCGGATCATCAACGAGCCCACGGCGGCGGCCCTGGCCTATGGCCTGGATAAGGAATCCGACCAGAAGATCATGGTCTACGACCTGGGCGGCGGCACCTTCGACGTGTCTGTCCTGGAGATTGGCGACGGCGTCATCGAAGTGCTGGCCACCGCCGGCAACAACCGTCTGGGCGGCGACGACTTCGACGAGTGCATTGTAAACTACCTGATCGCCGAGTTTAAGAAAGACACCGGCATTGACCTGTCCACAGATAAGGTTGCGCTGCAGCGTCTGCGGGAAGCTGCCGAGAAGAGCAAGATCGAGCTCTCCGGCGTCACCTCTTCCAACATCAACCTGCCCTATATCACGGCAGATGCCACCGGTCCCAAGCACCTGGACATGACCCTCACCCGGGCCAAGTTCAATGAGCTCACCGCCCATCTGGTGGAAAAGACTGTGGGCCCTGTACAGCAGGCCCTCAGCGACTCCGGCCTGACGGCCAACCAGCTGTCCAAGGTCCTGTTGGTGGGCGGTTCCACCCGTATCCCCGCCGTGCAGGATGAGGTAAAGAAGCTCACCGGCAAGGAGCCCTTCAAGGGCATCAACCCGGACGAGTGTGTGGCCATCGGTGCTGCTATCCAGGGCGGTGTTCTCGGCGGCGATGTGGAGGGCATCCTCCTGCTGGATGTCACGCCTCTGAGCCTGGGCATCGAGACCCTGGGCGGCGTATTCACCAAGCTCATCGAGCGCAACACCACCATCCCCACCAAGAAGAGCCAGATCTTCTCCACCGCTGCGGATAACCAGACCTCTGTAGAGGTAAACGTCCTTCAGGGCGAGCGGGAGATGGCCCAGTATAACAAATCCCTCGGCCGCTTCCATTTGGACGGCATTGCGCCGGCCCGCCGGGGCGTGCCCCAGATCGAGGTCACCTTTGACATCGACGCCAACGGCATTGTAAACGTCAGCGCCAAAGACCTGGGTACCGGCAAGGAGCAGCACATCACCATTACCTCCTCCACCAACATGTCCAAGGAGGATATTGAAAAGGCCGTGAAAGAGGCCGAGCAGTATGCCGCCGAAGACGCCAAGCGGAAAGAGGAAGTGGACGTGCGCAACCAGGCCGACCAGATGGTCTACCAGAGCGAAAAGGCCCTGGCCGACATGGGCGACAAACTGGACGCCAACGACAAGAGCTCTGTGGAAAATGCCATTAACGCCGTAAAAGAGGCCTTGAAGGGCACCGACACCCAGGCCATTAAGACTGCAACGGAATCCCTGCAGCAGGCCTTCTATGCTGTGTCTGAGAAGATGTACCAGCAGGCTGCCCCCAACAATGCTGACGCTGGAGCACAAAACACTGGGAACGCCGGCGGGGCTTCTGCCGACGGCAACGGCCAGTACTATGACGCCGACTACAAAGTCGTGGATGACGACGAGGACAAGAAGAACTAAACAGGGTAAATTCAAAAACAGACGTCCAGGGGGCAGCCATATGCCCCCTGGATATCTTGAGGTGTGAGACAATATGGCAGATAAAAGAGACTACTATGACGTATTGGGCGTCAGCCGGTCGGCCTCAGAGGATGAGATTAAAAAGGCCTATCGGAAACTAGCAAAAGAAAATCACCCGGACCTGCACCCCGGCGACACGGCGGCGGAGGCCCGGTTTAAAGAGATCAACGAGGCCTATGAGGTTTTGTCCGACAAGGACAAACGGGCCAAGTATGATCAGTTTGGCCATGCGGCCTTTGACCCCAATGCCGGGTTTGACGGCTTTGGCGGCGGCGGAGCCTCTGGCTTTGATTTTGACCTGGGCAGTATTTTTGACTCCTTCTTTGGCGGGGGCGGCAGCAGCCAGCGCCGGCGGAATGCGCCCCAGCGGGGCGAGAGCATCCGGGCAGGTATTACCCTCAGCTTTGAAGAGGCCGTGTTCGGCTGCGATAAAGAGGTCTCCGTGAATCGGGTGGAGGCCTGCGACAGCTGCGGCGGCTCCGGCTGTGCCGAGGGCACCACGCCGGAAGTCTGCTCTGAGTGCCATGGCACCGGTACGGTACAGTCGGTGCGGCAGACCGCTTTTGGCGCCTTCTCTCAAACCACCACTTGCCGCAAATGCGGCGGCCGGGGCAAGATCATCCACCAGCCCTGCCCCAAATGCAAGGGTGCAGGCCAGGTGCGGCGGACCAAAAAAATCTCCGTCCAGATTCCCGCCGGTATTGACGACGGGCAGACCATCTCTCTGCGGGGCCAGGGCAACGCCGGGGTCAACGGCGGACCTACGGGAGATCTGTTGATCACTGTCTCCGTGCGGCCCCATCCCTACTTTGTACGGGACGGGTCCTCCATCCTGTACGAGATGCCCATCAGCATCGTCCAGGCCAGCTTAGGCTGCGACCTGGAGGTCCCCACCTTGGACGGCAAGGTCCAGTATCACGTGCCGGAGGGCACCCAGACCGGCACAGTATTCCGGCTGCGGGGCAAAGGCGTGCCCCATCTCCGGGGGGACGGCCGGGGCGACCAGTATGTCACCGTCACCGTGGAGACACCCAAGAATCTGACGGCAGAGCAAAAGCGCTTGCTGGAGGAGCTGGGGGAATCCCTTGGCGAAAAAACCGGCGGGCGTGGCGGTATTTTTGAGAAAAAAAGAAAGAAAAAATAGGGGCCTCCCCTACATAGGCCGCTGGGCATGCGCCCGGCGGCCTTTTTATGCCTTTCTGGGGGAAATTTCCCCCCATTTTTCAGGGAAAGCTGTGGAAAATGGGGCTGTTCTTTTTCTATAGAATTTGGTATGATAAGGGGGCGGCGGGCTGGGCCCGCTTATTCCTGATGATCATGGGGAGGGATGACCGTGCCTATTGCCAGAGTCATCACGCTGTTCTTTCCTATTCTCACGGCTGGGATTCTGATCCTGTTTTTTGCCTATTATTACCGGGCCATGCAGCCCCGGCTGGGCACCCTGGAGTGGATCCACAACTATGATAAAAAGCCCCTGCGTTTCCCCCTCCGCCGGTACCCCATGGAGCGGAAGGACACGCTGCCTATTCTTCTCATTACGGCAATCTATGCCGTGGTGGCCTTTTTCTTTTTGGGGGACACCACAGCGCCCCAGACCTTTTATCACTTTCAGGGGGAGGAGTCCGTGGTCATCACGTTGGATAAGCCCCAGGCTATCGGCAACGTGATGTACTACACCGGCCTTTATGGCGGCCACGAGACGGGCTACACCCTGTCTTTTTCTGAGGACGGCAAGGCCTGGTACACCCAACAGGAGATGGGGCATGACTACGCCAACCTGTTCAAATGGCTCTACGCCACCCTGGCGGAGGACAACCCCACCGCCGTCCGGTACATCCGCATCACCTCTGACCGGACCCTGGATCTGGGGGAATTGGCCATCTACGATATGGACGGGAATCTGATCACAGATCTCAGTTATGACGAGTCCCTGGCGCCCCTGTTTGATGAGCAGGATCTGATCCCCGATGCGCCCACCTCTTTAAACAGCGCCTATTTTGACGAGATTTATCACGCCCGCACCGCCTATGAGCACCAGCAGAACATCTACCCCTACGAGGTCTCCCATCCGCCTCTGGGCAAGCTGATCATCATGCTGGGCATCCAGATCTTTGGCATGGTCCCCTTTGGCTGGCGGTTTATGGGCACCCTTTTCGGGGTGCTGATGCTCCCCATCCTCTATATTTTCCTAAAAAACCTCTTTGGCAAACGGGTGATCGCCAGCTGCGGCACCCTGCTCTTTGCCTTTGACTTCATGCACTACACCCAGACCCGTATCGCCACCATTGACACCTACAGCGTGTTTTTCATTTTGCTGATGTACTTCTTTATGTACCGGTACATCACTACGCCTCTGGACGCCCCCTTCCGGAAGACGGCCCCCTCCCTATTCCTCTGCGGCCTGTTCTTCGGCCTGGGCGCCGCCGCCAAGTGGACTTCCATCTATGCCGGCCTTGGCCTGGTCGCCCTTTATGTCCTCTATCTGGTTTTCCGGGGCCGGTATTACGCCCGGGAGAACCGCATGGGGGAATTCGGCGGTTTCCTGGTAAAGACCTTGCTTTTTTCCGTCCTTTCGTTTATCATTATTCCGGTCATCCTTTACGTCCTCAGCTACATCCCCTACGGCCTGGCCCGGGGTATGACCATTGCAGACGGGATGCTTTGGGATCCGGAGTATTACAAGATTATTTGGGACAACCAGGTGTTCATGTTCACCTATCACAGCGGGCTGGAAGCCACCCACGCCTACTCCTCCCGCTGGTATCAGTGGCTCTTGGATATCCGGCCCATTTTGTACTACCGGGCCTATCCGGCAGAGGGCATCAAATCCGCCATTGTGGCCTTTAATAACCCTGTGGTCTCCTGGGGCGGGCTGCTGGCCATCATTTCTCTGTTCGTATCGGTGATCAAACGCCGCAGCGGCAAGGCCCTGTTTATTCTCATCGGCTACTTCTCCCAGCTGGGGCCCTGGCTGATCATCTCCCGCTGCACCTTCTCTTACCACTACTTCCCCTCCACCCTGTTTTTGGTGCTGGCCATTTCCTATGTGCTCAACAACCTGTGGGAGCGGAAGTTTGGCCGGTACAAGCTGGCGGTGTATGGGTTTACCGGCGGGGCGCTGCTGCTGTTTGTGGCTTTCTACCCCGTGCTCTCCGGCCTGCCTGCGCCCCAGAGCTACACCCAATTTTTGCGCTGGCTACCTCTGTCCTGGCCGATTTAAGCTTTGGAGGCATTTTACCCTATGGAACGCATAGACCTACACGTACACAGCACCTGCTCCCCGGACGCTTTCGACACCATGACCGACATGGCGGAGGCGGAGTGGCGGACCGGGGTCAACGTGGTCTGTTTTACCGACCATGTGGACCTCAGCGATTACCGCACCGGCGACCTGGATCTCAACTGCTTTCAATGGGCAGATATGCAAGCTGCCCACGCCCAGGCCAAGGCCCGCTGGGGGGATAAAATTGAAATTCTCCTGGGCATGGAACTGGCCGGCTCCAACCACTATACCGAGCACGCCAGTCCCATCTACGAGACGCCCGGCCTGGACTTTATCATCGGCTCCATCCACAACCTATACGGTACGCCGGATTTCTATTGCCTGGATTTCCATGACCTGGCCTATTGCCATAAGCTCATCCAACAGTACCTGGCCGAGTGTATGGATCTGGCCAAACTGGGGTATTTTGATGTCATGGGCCACATCACCTATCCCCTGCGCTATATGCGCCGGGGCGGGCTGGAAATCGACTTCTCCGACTACTATGATGAATTAAATCAGCTGTTTCACCTGATTATCCCCCAGGGCAAGGGCATTGAGATCAACACCTCGGGCCTTCGCTCCGGCATGGGGGAGACCATGCCCCCCCTGCCCATCTTGAAGCTCTATCGGGAAGCGGGCGGGGAAATCCTCACCGTGGGATCAGACGCCCACAAGGTGCAGGACGCCGGGGCGGATATTGATGCCGGCTATGAACTGGCCCGGGCGGCGGGTTTTTCCTATGTCACTGTATTTGAAGCCCGCAGGCCCCGGTTTATCCACATATATTAAAGAAAGAGGAGGATTTGGATTATGATCGCAATCGGCAGTGACCACGGCGGTTTTGAACTGAAACAGGAAGTGATGGCCCACCTGAAAGAGCGGGGGCTGGAATACAAAGACTACGGCACCTATACCTCTGACAGCTGCGACTACCCGGTATATGGGGCGGCCGTGGCTCGGGCTGTGGCCTCTGGGGAGTGCGAGCGGGGCATTGTCATCTGCGGCACCGGCATCGGCATCTCCATCTCCTGCAACAAGATCAAAGGCATCCGGGCCGCCCTCTGCGGGGACTGCTTTTCTGCGGAGATGACCCGCCGCCACAACGACGCCAACATTCTGGCCATGGGCGCCCGGGTAATTGGCCCCGGCCTGGCGCTGAAGATTGTGGACACCTTCCTGGATACGCCCTTTGACGGCGGCCGCCATGCCAAACGCATCGCCTTGATCTCCCAGTTGGAAGAGGAGGAAAGAAACCGGTAAGAGGGGAAAAACTATGGCCAAGAAACCCAAAAACGTATACCGCAGTCGGCGCCCGGCGGCCATTGTGGGGAAAACCCTGCTCATTGTGTTCCTGGTTTTGCTGGCTCTGGCCATCTTTGTGTTTTTCTACTTCCAGCGGTACATCGCATTTACGGAAGATGGGCAGCTGTATCTGGATATCCCCTTTCTGCGGGAAGAAACGGTGGAAGAGAGCCCCAGCGCCTCTATCTCCCCCTCCAGCCTCATAACAGACAGCGTAGACTAGGCCCCTATCCGGGGCCTATATGGAGAGATGTCCGAGTGGTTTAAGGAGCTGGTCTTGAAAACCAGTGACCCGAAAGGGCCGTGGGTTCGAATCCCACTCTCTCCGCCAGCTCGTCGCAAGCGATATGACGCTTGCGACGAGCTTTTTCATTTCATTGCAAAGCGCATCGTGCGCTCCTTCTGCTGCTCTTCGCTTCCAAACCGAATCCGCTTTGCGGCCACATTTTTATATCCATAAAAAAGGAGGGCATCGGCAAAGCCGATGCCCTCCTTTTTGTTATGGATCGTCAGCCCTTGAGCCGATCCAGCGTACAGCTGCCGGCTATGCTCTTGCGGATAGCCGCCCGCAGGGGCAGCACCGCCGTAGGCGTGACACTGAGCTCGTCAATCCCAATGGCCAGAAAAGTGGGCAGCAGCTCCAGATCCGCCCCCAGTTCGCCGCAGATGCCGATCCAGATGCCCGCATCGTGGGCGGCATCCGCCGCCATTTTCAGCGCCCGCAGCACCGCCGGGTGATGGGGATCATAGAACTTCCCTAAGTCGTTGCACTGCCGGTCACAGGCCAGAGTATACTGGGTCAAGTCATTGGTCCCCACAGAGAAAAAGTCCACCAGCTTGGCCAGCTCCGGAGCCATAAACACCGCAGCTGGGGTTTCCACCACAATTCCCAGCTCTGTATCCGGATTGAAGGGAACGCCCTCACTGGTCAATTCCTCCATCACCTTCTGGCAGGCCCGGCGGCACTCCTTTACCTCCCACACACTGGCAATCATGGGAAACATGATGGCGATCTTGCCGTAGGCGCTGGCCCGGTAGAGGGCCCGCAGCTGGGTGCGGAACACCTCCGGCCGATTGAGGCAGATGCGGATGGCCCGCAGGCCCATAGCCGGGTTTTCCTCCTTGTTCAAGTGGAAATAGTCCACCTGTTTGTCGGCGCCGATGTCCAAGGTCCGGACAATCACCCGCTTGCCCTTCATGGCCACCGCCACCTGCTTATAGGCTTGGAACTGTTCCTCCTCCGTGGGGTAATCCTGGGCGGCCAGGTAGAGAAATTCCGAGCGGAACAGGCCGATACCCCGGCCATCATTGGCCAGCACGGCGTCTACGTCCTCCGGGGAACCGATGTTGCAGTAGAGTTTGATCTGCCGCCCGTCCAAGGTCACATCCTCCTGCCCCACCATGCTCCGCAGCAATTCCCTGCGCTAGGCCTGTTGGGCCTGCCGGTTTTGCAGGTCCTGGAGGGTCTCCGGATCCGGGTCAAAAATCAGCTGACCCGTCTCTCCCACAATATAGGCCTCCCGGCCGTTGTAACGCTCATTAAACGCCTCTCCCAGGCCGCAGACGGCGGGGATGCCCATGGTGCGGGCCAGGATGGCAGTATGGCTGCTGCCGGAGCCTCGCTGGGTGGCAATGGCCAGGATTTTGGTTTTGTCCAGCTGGATAGTCTCGGAGGGGGCCAGGTCGTCAGCGGCCAAAATCACCGGCACGGCGGAGTCGATGCCGCCCTCTACTATACCCATAAGCAGGTTCAGCACCCTGTCCGTCACATCTCGGATATCGGCTGCTCGGGCCTGCATATAGGGGTCGTCCATGGCCGCCAGCATCTCGGCAAACTGTTCGCCCGCCTGGGAGACGGCGTACTCGGCGCTGTACCCCTCTGCCACTAGCTCCCCCATGGCCCCCACGTAGTCCTCGTCCTCTAGAAACATGGCGTGGGTCTCAAAGAGTTCAGCGGCATCCTCCCCCGCCTGCTTCTTAGCCAGCTGGGCCATGTCCATAAGCTGCTGGGCAGCCTGGGCCAGGGCCTTGTCCACACGGGCCTGTTCTGCGGCAGGGTCGGCGGCCCGCTGGGCCGTGATCTCCGTCTTGCGGCGGTGGTAAAAATAGATGGGTCCCTGCTCGATCCCTTTGGATACCCCTTGTCCTTGCAGAATGTTCATGCCGTACCCTCTTTTCTATTTCAAAGCGGGGCCGGGCGGCCCTCGACAAGCGTTTTACAGGTTTGCTTTCAAAAATTGCTCCAAGGCGGCTACAGCCGCATCCTCCTGGGGCCCGTCAGCAGTCACCGTAATGGTGTCGCCACCTTTGACACCCAGGCCCATCAGCTTCATCAGCTGGGTGCCTTTTACAGCCTTATCCCCTTTGGCAATGGTGATCTCCGTATCGGCAAAAGCCTTGACCTCTTTCACCAGCAGGCCGGCGGGCCGGGCGTGGATGCCGATGGGATCGGTAATGGTGTAGGTAAATGATTTCATGGAAAACACTCCTTTTATAATTTGTTCTCTCGGATCAGAATCGCCGATTCATAAGGCCGCAGCTCCCAGCTTTGGGCCGGCCTTGTATCTGGGTAATTGGTGAGCAAAACCCGGTAACCTGAGAGATCAAGCGGCGCCGCCCAGGTACAGGGCTTGCGGTAAAAGTTGCTGACGCACACCAAACTCGCCCCCTGCCATCGCCGCTCATAGGCCAGGACGGCAGGATGCTCTGGGGTCAGGGGCCGGAAATCCCCCTGGCCAAAGACGGGATAAGTCTTGCGCAGATAGACCAGCGCCTGGTAGTGGGCAAAAATGGAGTCCGGATCATCCACCTGGGCCTGGGCATTGATCCAGGCGGCATTGGGATTGACGGAGATCCAGGGCGTTCCGGTAGTAAAGCCGCCTTGGCTGTCGCCGGTCCACTGCATAGGCGTGCGGCCGTTGTCCCGGGAGTGAACCTTTAAAATATTGTACACACTCTCCTCGCTCATACCCTTGTCCCGCAGGATCTGGAAGTGGTTTAAGCTCTCCACATCCCGGTACTGGTCCAGGCTGGTAAAGTGGGCATTGGTCATGCCCAGCTCCTCCCCCTGGTAGATATAGGGCGTGCCCCGCATGGCGTGGATGACGTTGGCCAACATCTTGGCCGACTCCTTCCAGTATTCCCCCTCGTCCCCAAAGCGGGAGACCACCCGGGGCTGGTCGTGGTTGCACCAGAACACGGCGTTCCAGGCGCCGTGCTGGGCCATGCCGGTCTGCCAGGAGAAGAGCAGCTCTTTTAACTTTTCAAAGTCCGTGGGTACCAGTACCCACTTCTCATTGCCCACAAAGTCCACCTTTAAGTGGTGGAAGGAAAACACCATGGTGAGCTCCGCTCCATCCGCCCCGGCATACCGGAAGCAGTTTTCCATGGAGGTGGAGGACATCTCCCCTACGGTGAGAATCTCCGGGTCTTGGCCAAAGCTCTCCCGGTTTAGCTCCTGCAAAAATTCGTGGACCCGGGGGCCGTCCGTGTAAAAGCGGCGGCCGTCCCCCTCTGTGTCATCGGCGTAGGCGCCCTTGCTGATAAGGTTCACCACGTCAAAGCGGAAGCCCTTGACGCCCTTTTCCATCCAGAAACGGATCACATCCTGGAGCTCCCGGCGCACAGCCGGGTTTTCCCAGTTTAAATCCGCCTGGGTCTTGTCAAACAGGTGCAGGTAATATTGATCCATCTGGGGCACATATTCCCAGGCGTTCCCGCCAAACTTGCTCTCCCAATTTGTGGGGGGCCGCCCTCCGGTTTGCCGGGGCGGAAGATGTAGTAATCCCGGTAGACCGGGTCTCCCGCCAGGGCCTTTTGGAACCAAACGTGGTTCGTGGAGGTGTGGTTGAACACCATGTCCAGCATGATCTTCATGCCCCGCTCCCCCGCCTGGGCCACCAACGCCTCAAAATCCGCCATGGTGCCGTACCGGGGATCGATGGCCCGGTAGTCCGCTACATCATAGCCATTGTCATTCTGGGGGGAGAGAAAGAAGGGCGTCAACCAGATATAGTCTACACCCAAACGCTGCAAATAGTCCAGCTTTTGAATGACACCCCGCAGATCCCCCCAGCCATCGCCATCAGTATCCAGAAAGGACTTGGGGTAGATCTGGTATACAACGCTTTGTTTAAAATCGCTCATAAAAACCCTCACTCTTGGACGATAATGGTGGTCTGGCCCGCCTGGGCCTCCACACCGGTGATGAATTGGAAGCTGTGGTCAGCAGGTTCTGTGATCACAAAGGCCGTGGTTGTGGGGTGTCCCGCCTGCCGGATCTTCTCCGGGTCAAAGGTGATGAGCGCATCCCCCAGATGCACTCGGTCCCCCTCGTGCACATGGAGCTGGAACCCGTCACCGCCCATAGACACGGTGTCCATGCCCACGTGGATCAGCAGTTCCACGCCGTTATCCAGCAGCAGGCCGCAGGCGTGTCCGCTGTCCTCCATGACCGTGGACACCTCCCCGTCTGCCGGCGCTACCACCTCGTTGCCCGTGGGCTCGATGCCCACGCCCTCTCCCAAGACGCCCTGGGAGAACACCTGATCGGGGATCTCCTCCAAGGGGATAACCCGGCCGGACAGGGGCGCCTTGATTTCGCTAGCGGCTACAGATGCTGCCGCCTGCGGCAGCTCAGCCGCCGATACGGGCTCTGCTTCCGCCGGGGGCACATCTACATCTCCACCGCCGGCAGAAGCAGCCACCGTGGCCTTCGCCAGCTTTCGCTTGCCGATGATCAGCGTCAGGATAAAGGGGATCAGGATGGCGGCCGCCATAGCCAACAGGAAGCTCAGCCAGAACTGGGGTTTGATGGAGAGGATGCCGGGCAAACCGCCCACACCAATGGAGTAGGCCTCCACCCCTGTGCCAATGGAGATCACCGCTGCCACGGCGGAACCCGCCATACCGCAGATCAGGGGGAACCCGTATTTCATATTCACGCCGAACAGGGCCGGCTCTGTAACGCCCAAGTAGCAGGAGATGCAGGCGGGGATATTCACCTGCTGTGCCCGCTCGTCCTTCCGCTGGAGCACGGACATGGCCAGTACAGAGGAGCCCTGGGCAATGTTGGACAGGGCGATCATAGGCCATAGGATGGTCCCGTCATATAGGTTTACCAACTGAGAGTCGATGGCGTTGGTCATATGGTGCAGCCCCGTCATAACGATAGGGGCATAGAAGAAGCCGAATATGGCGGCAAACAGCCAGCGCACATTGGAGGTGAGCCCCATATACACCGCCGAGCCAATGGCATCGCCAATCCACCAGCCGATGGGCCCCACAATGGTATGGGCAATGATCACGGCGGGAACCAGGGAGAAAAACGGGACCACAATCATGCTGATGACTTCCGGACAGACTTTCTTCCAAAACTTTTCTAAGTACACCAGCACAAAGCCCGCCAGCATGGCGGAGATCACCTGGCCCTGGTAGCCGATCTTTTGCACCTGGATAAAACCGAAATCCCACACGGGGATCTGTTCGGCTGTGGCCACGGAAAACCCATTGAGCAGCTGGGCAGAGACCAGGGTCAACCCCAGGACAATGCCCAAAATCTGCGTCGTACCCATTTTTTTGGTGATGGACCACACAATGCCCACCGGGAGCAGATGGAACACCGCCTCGCCAATCAGCCACAGGAAGTCATACACACCGGACCAAAACTGGGAGATGTCCGCCAGGCTTTGGGTCCCGTCTGCAAAGAAGTTGATCTCGCCGATAATGTTCCGGAAGCCCAAAATCAAACCGCCGCAGATCAGCGCCGGGATCAGCGGGGCAAAAATCTCGCCCAGGGTGCCGACTGCCCGCTGGATCCAAGACTGGTTGCTCTTGGCCGCCGCCTTTACAGCGTCCTTGCTAACCCCTTCAATCCCGGCATAGGCGGTAAATTCATTGTAGAAAATCGCCACGTCGTTGCCGATGATCACCTGGAACTGCCCTGCCTGGGTAAAGATACCCTTGACAACAGGGATGGCTTCTATCTTTTTGTTGTCCGCCTTGGCTGGATCCACCAACACAAACCGCATTCGTGTTACACAGTGGGTCACGGCACGAATATTTTCCCTGCCGCCGATAGCTTCCAGCAAAGCCTGGACATCCGCCTGATACTTGGCCATGGAAATGTGCCTCCTTCGTCTTTGTATCGGTCATCCGATTTTTAACCCAGAAATGGGCAAACATCTTTTCTTATTAAAAGAATACTACGCTTGTTTAAACAAGT
>CAZXRD010000037.1:13474-15451 GCA_964642465.1 uncultured Oscillospiraceae bacterium
GTTTAAACAAGTGGAGGTTCGCCATGCCCCGCCAAAAATTTATCCAGATCTATGCCACATTGAAAAAACGCATCGAGGACGGCGTGTATCAGACCGGGCAGCTGCTCCCCTCGGAAAATACGCTGGTCACCGAATTTGCCTGCTCCCGGAACACGGTGCGCCGGGCCATTTCCGAGCTGGTGCGGGACGGCTATGTACAGCCCCACCAGGGCCGGGGCGTTTTTAACATTTTCCAACCCATCGAGCAAGCCGCCTACACCATGGGAAATATCGAATCCTTCCAGGAGACGGCCAGGCGTACCGGGCAGCAGAGCCGCACACGAGTGGTGGACTTCTCCCGCTGTACGGCCGATGCGGCCATCGCTGCGCAGACGGGTTTTCCCGTGGGTACGGAGCTGTTTTCCCTGTGCCGCATTCACGACCGGGACGGCATCCCCGTCATCATCAATTACAGCTATCTGCTGGCCGCCTGCATGCCCGATTTGACGCCGGAGATCGCCAGCGGCTCCCTATATCACTATTTAGAGGACCAGCTGGGCATGGTCATTGTCACCAGCAAGCGGACCATTACCGTGGAACTGGTCACGGAGGCGGACAGGCAGTTGGTAGACCTGGGGACATACAACTGCATGGCCGTAGTAAGCAACCAGGTTTATAATGGCCAGGGCATTTTGTTCGAGTACACCCAGTCCCGCCACCATCCGGTCATTTTTCGCTTTCAGGAGAACGCCATCCGCCGCAGTGCAAAGCACCTCCCAACAGATATAGAAACGTTTTCCTAAAAGAAAGGCCGGCAAAGTGGATGTTTCCACTTTGCCGGCCTTTGTCGCTATTGGACCTTGCTTATGGCTGGCGGCTAGCTTGCCGCCAGCTCCAGGCCTCATGCCCCGTATAGCCCCGCTCTGTCTTCTATCACCAGCAGGCGTACCATGTCCCGGCTCAAGTCCAGGTCCGCCGGGTACCCGTCAGAATCTACGGCGCCGTCGTTTCCCTGCAGGTAGCCCAGGTCAATTAACTTCTTGATGGTGTCCAGCCCCCAGGGCATGTCTTTTTCAATTTCCGATAGTGTGTTGTAGCGCAAAGCTGCATCCTCCTCCGTCTCTTCCGGCGCTTCCTCTGCCGCCATCTCCCGGGCCACATCTGCCCGAAAATCGTCCATTGTCTTTCCAAACTTGGGGAACCAGTGCTCCACATCGGCGTGGCCGGAGGCAATGCCCCGGCGGTAGCCTTCGCTGTGGCAGATCACCACACCGTCCGCCAGCGGATCCAGCCCATACTGCTTGCACAGGTATGCCGTCAGCTCTACGGCCTCCCGGTAGACTTTTTCAAAATAGTCTGCGCTGGTCAAATCGTCCTCACAGATCTCAAAAGAGATATGGGTGTTGTTGGCCGCCCCGCCGGCATGCCAGCCCCGCCAATTCCAGGGCAGGGTCTGGTAGGTGGCGATGCTTCCGTCTTTCAGTTTCCCGATAAAGGCGTGGACGCAGACGTCCAGGCCGCTGCGGTTCCAGTGGTTATTGTTTGCGTTGTTGCCCAAAAGACCGTCGTCCGGCCCTACATAGCGTTTTAAGTTGGGGTTATTGGCCCCGGTGGAGTGCACCATCACGCCTTTAGGCGTGATGGTGCGCCCCGCCTTGTAACAGTCGTTTTCCGTTAAATATAGCGTGTGCAGGTTCAATTTGTCATCTCCTTGTTTGCTTTTTCCAGGGGGCTGTCCCATGGGGACATGCCCTTTCTACCGCCCTCCCTCTATACCCTATGCGCTGGGAGATCCCTGCGCTACTCTGTTCTTTTATCTATCTATAGGTTGCAAACTACATAAGCAAAGGGCGCTGGGAAGGGAGTTCCTTCCCAGCGCCCTTATGCTTTTGATGGAAATTACGCCGGTCCGCTCTTTCCCCGACCGCCCACAGGCCGGGTCGGGGCCCAACCAGGCAGAGGCAGCCGCTGCATGGCGCCAAAGACCTTGTTGCGCAG
>CAZXRD010000038.1:0-15161 GCA_964642465.1 uncultured Oscillospiraceae bacterium
AGAAGGGACGGGTCCCGTTGACGGAGGACACGTTGATGATCACCCCGTCGTTTTTCGGCAAAAAGATTTTCAGCGCTTCCCGGATATAGCGCATGGGGCCGCCCAAATTGGTGTTCATGACATAGAGCATCCAGTCATCGTCGGTCTCATCGATCATCTTCTGTTCGCCGATGCCGGCGTTGTTGATGAGGATGTCCACATCCCCGAATTCTTTTAATGCCGTTTCAAAAACCTTCTTGGTGTCCTCTGTGGAGCACACATCCGCCACCACACCTACAGCCCGGCCGCCTTTTTGCCGGATCCCTTCCACAACGGCGTCCAGCTTTTCTCTGCCTCGAGCGGTGATGACGACGCTAGCGCCCTCTTGGGCAAATAACTCCGCCATAGTTTGGCCCATACCATAGCTTGCACCGGTGATAATGGCTACCTTGTCTTTCAGCATTTCTTTTTCCATGGTGCATTCCCTCCGTGCGCCTGGGGTGGATAACCGGCAGGCGGTTTTTGTCTTTCTAACAATTA
Source organism: uncultured Oscillospiraceae bacterium (assembly GCA_964642465.1). Lineage (GTDB taxonomy): Bacteria > Bacillota > Clostridia > Oscillospirales > Oscillospiraceae > CAZXRD01. The sequence goes on from CAZXRD010000038.1 coordinate 520, forward strand.
GTATACCCTGGGGGAAGCCGCATAGCAAATACTTATTTTGAATACAAATCTATAATTGAAACGAATAGAAAACTCTGATATACTTTTTTATAAGGGAGGGATTGCCATGGAATTGCGTGTGTTACAGTACTTCCTGGCGGTGGCCCAGGAACAGAGCTTTTCGGCGGCAGCGGCGGCGCTGCATTTGAGTCAACCCACTTTATCCACGCAAATTAAAGCGCTGGAGCAGGACCTGGGCAAACAACTGCTGATCCGGGGGAAAAAGGGGACCCGGAAGGTACGCCTGACCGAGGAGGGACAGATTCTGCGGAAGCGGGCGGAGGAGATCCTGCAACTTGTACAAAAGACGGAGGCAGAGATCACCTTGTCGGAAGATGCAGTTGCCGGGGACGTGTATGTGGGGGCAGGGGAGACCCAGAACATCCGCCTGCTGGCCAAGGCGGCCCAGCAGCTGCAAAAGGACCATCCGGATATCCACTATCATCTCTTTAGCGGGAATGCGCCGGATGTGATGGAACGGCTGGATAAGGGACTGCTGGACTTTGGCCTGGTGTATGGGGCGGTGGATGCCAGCCGGTACGAGGCTGTGGAGATCCCCGGAAAGGATATCTGGGGTGTGCTGATGCGCAAGGATGCGCCCTTGGCGGAAAAAGACAGTATCCGGGCGGAGGATCTTTGGGACAAGCCTGTGCTTTTATCTGCGCAGGAACATAGCACATCGCCCCTGGCAATCTGGATGCAGCGGGATTTAGGAGAACTCCATGCAGTGGTCACGTATAACCTGGTATTCAACGCCTCTATGCTTACCAGCGAAGGGCTGGGCTATACCCTGTGCCTGGACGGCCTGGTCAATACGGAGGGGGAGAGCGACCTGTGCTTCCGCCCCCTGGTTCCCCGGCTGGAGGCGGAGATGTCTATCATATGGAAAAAGAACCAGATCTTTTCTAGGGCGGCGGAAAAGTTCCTGCAATGTTTCAAAGCTGTGGCCATGGAGACAGCCGAGCAATAAAGATTCCCCCGGAAAGCGGAAAAGCTCTCCGGGGGAATTGCATTTAGACTTCGTAGGCCAGGGTGAAGGCGTCATTGATGGCAGTGATGGCCCGGCCAATGTGCTTGGCGTTGCCAAGGAGATATACGGGCTTGGATTTATCCATGGCATCGTAGATCTCGTTGTCCGGTTCAGAGCCGCCGGCGTAGACCACGCAGTCACAGGGGACGGCCTGGGTGTTGCCGTCCTGATCCTGGAGGACGACGCCGTTTTTGTTGACCTCCACCACGTCGGTGTAGCTGCAGAGCTTGGCGCCCAGGCGCTTTAAGTCCTGCATCACCGGCCAGGCGGTGCCGGGCTCATAGCCGTAGCCGATGCGGCGGCGGTCCACCACCATAACCTCCCGGACGCTGGTGTTCAGCCGGCGCTGCACCTCCTCCTGAGGCAGGATGGGGTTGACAGACAGATAGTATAGCTCATCCGGCGTCAGACTGGCCTGGCGCAGCAGCATACGGGCGATTTCACAGCCAATATAACTGCCGCCGATGACCACCACCCGCTTGCCGGCAATGGCAGAGCGGTTGAGAATATCCGAATAGTCATAGAGCGGCACACTGCCGGCGGTGCAGGGGAAGGCGGCCCGCCGGGCCTTGGCCCCAATGGCCAGGACCAACATGTCATAGCCTTCCGGGATGGCGCTGCGGTTAAAGGCCTTGCCCATCTGTACTTTCACGCCGAAGCGGTTTAGAGAAAAGGCGTAATAGTCAAGTAGCCGGTTGAAGTCCTGCCGGGCGGGGAGCATGGCCGCTAGGCGCAGCTGGCCGCCCAGGTGCTCGGACCGCTCCCATAATGTCACGTCGTGGCCCCGCATGGCGGCGGTAATGGCAAAAGCGCAGCCCGCTGGGCCGCCGCCAGCCACCAGGATGTTTTTCGGGACCAGGGCGGGTTTGGCGGTGAAGAGATACTCCCGGCCGGCCATGCCGTTTGTCAGGCAGGCGGCGGGCTTATCGTGAAAAATCCGGGCGATGCAGCCCTCATTACAGGCCACGCAGGGGCGGATATCCGCCGTGGTGCCTAAAAGGACTTTTCGAGGGAGGTTGGGGTCGGCAATCAGCGGCCGGCCCATGGCGATGATATCGGCGCAGCCGGTGGCCAGTACCCCTTCTGCCACAACGGGATCGGCAATCCGGTTGGCCATGGCTACAGGAATGGACACAGCCTCCTTGATGGCCTGGCCCAGGAAGGCCAAACCGGCCATGGGCAGCTCCCCTGTGAGCTGGGGAATAGAGGACTCGTGCCAGCCGCCGGTGACATTGAGCATATCGATACCGGCCTGCTCCGCCAATTTGGCAAAGGCTACGGCCTCCACATTGGTGTTGGAGCCGGGGACCAGATCATGTCCGGAGATGCGCAGGGACAGGGGATAATCCGCCCCTACCGTCTGGCGTACAGCGGCGATGACCTCCAAGGGGAACCGGCAGCGGTTTTCAAAAGAGCCGCCGTATTCATCGGTCCGCTGGTTGGTGAGCGGGGAGAGAAATTGGGAGATGAGATACCCGGCGGAGCCGGAGATCTCCACAAGGTCAAAGCCCGCCTCTTTTGCCCGGCCGGCCGCCGCCGCCCACTGCTGGATGACTGTCTGGATCTCCTCGATGGTCATGGCCCTTGGGGTCTCCTTGGTGAAAGGGGTGTATACGGCGGAAGGGGAAATGGCCTCGGTCCCAATAAGCTCCTGGCGCACATACCGGCCGGCGTGGTAAAGCTGCACACCCACCAAACAGTCGGTGCGGCTGTGGATCAAATCCGTAAAGCTGCGCCAGGGGGCGACATCTGCCTCCGTTTGTAAGCGCATGGTTGTGGGGCTGGCCCCATAGTTGTCAAACCGGCAGGCACTGACGATGATCATCGCCACGCTGCCCTTTGCCCGCTGAAGGTAAAACTGATTGAAACGGGCGGTAGGGTACCCATTTTCCGTATAGACCATCTGCATGGGCGCCATGATCATCCGGTTTTTTAGGGTTCGTGTGCCGACTTGGATCGGCGCAGAAAGACGTTCAAAACGTGCCAAATCAATCACCTTCCGACTTAAAAACCACGAAAATTCATACGATTGGTAAATGTATATTAAATATCATTTTAGCATATTTTTGCGTGTTTGTCTATCGAAAAAAGGGGGACGATCCTGGCCCTTTAAAAGGAGGGCTCTTGATAGGCATGCCTGGCAACTTGGCCATGGCGAAAGGGGAAATGTGTGCCGGGGGGCAACCAGTCGATAGAAAGTTTCGACCATGACGAAGTATGTGCAGACATTCATTCTGCTATGAAAAAAAGGAAAATGGCAACCTTTACAAAAATCCGGCGACAAGCCGGGCAATATGGACAAAACTTTAGAGAAAAGTGGCGATTGCCAGGGGTTCCGGCGCCATCCGCACGTTGACTTTGAAATATATGTATGTTAAAATGTTGACAGCTAATATATAGAGGAAATCAACAGATTTGGAGGATTCGGCGACTATGTGGATTGAGCACAAAGAGGACCATGACAAGCTCCCCCCTGGGATGGAAAATAGCGCTACCATTATCCCGGACAACTTCCGCATGAACCCGGAATGTCCTTGCCCTACCCGTACCTGTCCGCAGCACGGCTTTTGCAAATACTGTAAGATGCACCACGATTCCATCATTCGGATGTTGGCGGCAAAAGGCATCAAGGCCCACACCGTGTTTTGCAAACGCAAGGAAGGGGAATAGGGGGATCGGCTATGCAGTTAAAAGATTTACAGATTGGACAGCGTGTGTATGACAGCCAGAAGGGCGACGCATTTCTGGTAGCAGATCACGGCGCCTATGGCGAGGGGGTTACTACGCTGCTATCCGAGCGGGTAGCAGGCGTTCGCTGCTTTGACGCAGCCGAGCCCCGGAAAAAAGGCAACCGGATTTTTGCCTATACGGACCGGTATGGCAATAACAACTATGCACTTAGCAATGTGCATCAGTGGCTCAACGCCGACGGGCCGGACTGGTACAAGCCCACCCATGAATTTGACGAGCCCCCGGTGGCGGAGCATGTGCGCTATGGGGAGTGCCCCTATGCAGATATGGATGGGTATCTCACCGGGTTTTCCGATGGATTTAAAAATGCCCTGGTAGAGTCAGATATTCCGGTTCTGGTGCGGAAAGCCAAGGAGCGGGGGGAACTGACCACTGTAAAAGCCAAGGTGTTTTTACCCAGCCGCACAGAGATGAACAAGGGCAGCGAATTTGGCATCGACGAGGGAAGGCCCCTGTCCATTTTTTATGATGTGAACGTCTATCATGCCGTGCCCACCGATGCGGACATGGAGAAGTATGGCCGCTCCTGGAACCCGGAGCGCAAGGGGGCTGCCTTTGACGCCCCTCAGATCTACGACCCCAAGTATGGCTGGTGGTACTATATGCGGACGCCCAACTTGGTGTACGCTTTCCTGCTGCGGGTGATGTCCTCCTACGGTGCGGTGAGCTATACCTATGCCTATAACGATGTGGTGGGGGTGCGGCCGCTGGTCAATATGCGGTCCGATACCCAGATAGAGGACAATGGGGAGCCCATTCCCAGCTATGCGATTGTAGGCTGATGATCGGTTTACCCTTTTTAAAGTGCGCACCGATTTTGGTGCGACTTTAAAATTTACATAAATAGGGGAAAGAAAGGAGAATATATTATGCCCAAAAAACCACTTTGTCCGGAGGAGCGGGCGCTGAGCTACTCCAAATATTATGACCTGCCGATGGAGTCGCCGGATCCCCGGTCTCTGCAGATCTGGAACCAAGGGCCTATTGATCCCAAATTGGCTTTGCGGATTGAGGATATCAATGACCTGTTTAAGCCCGGCTATCTGCCTGGGGAGCAGGGGTACTGCATCCTGGAGGATGGCACCGGGTACATTGCAAACTATGTGCGGATGGACGGGGTAACCGCTGAGATGGTTGACTGGTGGTTCACCTGGCACTTCATTGCACCGCCCAGCGTGCCCAAGGGCAACGGCAACCTGCGCTATAAAATTTGGAACCCCAACGAGCACTGGGACACCGGCCCGCTGACTGAAGAGGACCGTGCCCGTCGCTGCGATCCGAACGTATACTACAGCCTGCGGAAAAAGGACGCTGTCGACTTCATTGAGGAGTCCCTGGTCGGCGGCGAGATGCTGTATATGACGCCCTATCCCATTGTGGACCTGAGTGTCCTGGGCGTAGATCCCAAATACTACAACGCCCCCAATTTTGGCACCTTTGTCAGCGCCTGCACCACCATGGAGAACTCTGCGCCCATGATCGTGCTGCACTACTATCGGCCTGTGCCCGGCGGCATGGAGCTGCGCTCCCGCTACTGGTACGGCTACAAGGTGGAAAACGGCAAGGTGGTCAAGGACCTGAGCGTCCCGGTGAAACTGGAAGACATGCGGGATGGCTGCATGCACAACATGACCGAGTACCCCCACCTGGGTCGGTTCCTGCCCAAGCTCTTTGCAGAAGAGGGCTGGAAGCCTGTAGACGCTTATTAATCGACATACGAAAAAAACAGTCGGAGCCCTATGGCCCCGGCTGTTTTTTTGCTTTGTACATATTTGCCTGGGATTGACCGGTGGGGAGATGGAAAACTTTATAGAGAATTAAGAAAAAATTTTGTGTTTCCCTCTACCTTTTTCCCTGGTAATGGGATATGATTATAGTGCGGTGTCTGATCCTGGGGAACAGGCGCTGGATTATACGTTGGGAGTAGGAAAACTGTATGATGCGACGGGATTTTGACGAAACGCCAATTAAGCGGGCTTTGCCCCGCATTCAGGCGGACGCCCATGAAGGTCTAAACCGGCAGCAGGTGCGGGAACGGCTGGAAAACGGCTATTCCAATATGCCGGTGGACCCGCCCACCAAGACAACCGGGCAGATTATCAAAAGCAATGTGCTCACCTACTTTAACTTGATTTTCTTCCTTTTGGCCGCATGCGTCATTGCGGTGGGGGAGTGGAAGGAGCTCACCTTCCTGGTTGTGGTGATCATCAATATGGTCATCGGCATCTTCCAAGAGCTGCGCTCCAAGCGGACATTGGAGAAACTGTCCATCATCTCGGAGCCCAAGGCCACAGCCATTCGGGACGGGGTGGAGACAGAGGTCAATGTGGAAGATCTGGTGCTGGATGATATTGTGGTTTTTGGCCCCGGCAACCAGATTTATGCCGACGCCATCGTTTTGGAAGGGGAGCTCTCTGTGAACGAGGCGCTCATCACCGGTGAGGCGGATGAGATCCCCAAGCGCCCGGGGGATACCTTGCTCTCCGGCAGTTTTGCCGTCTCCGGCAGCTGCCGAGCCAGACTGGATAAAGTGGGGCGGGATTCCTTTGTCTCCCGGCTGACCATTGAGGCCAAAAAAGGCAAGCAGAAGAAACAGCAGTCCGAGATGATGAATGCCCTTACCAAATTGGTGAAGTGGATCAGCTTTATTATCATCCCCTTTGGCATCATTTTGTTTATTAACCAGACCAATATCTCCGGCCTCAGCATTGACCGGGCCGTAGTTTCCACTGTAGCGGCTTTGATCGGCATGATCCCGGAGGGCTTGTATCTGCTTACCTCGGTGGCCCTGGCAGTGAGCGTTATGCGCTTGGCTCAGAAGAAGACCCTGGTCCATGAATTGGGCTGTATCGAAACCCTGGCCCGGGTCGACGTGCTCTGTGTGGATAAGACAGGCACCATCACCGAAAATGCCATGATCGTCAAGGACATCGTGCCCCTGTGCCCTGAGCGGTATGTAGAGGCGGATATCCGCATGATCATGTCCGACTATGTGGCCGCCATGGGCGCAGATAACCAGACCATGATCGCCGTACAAAAGTATTTTACAGGTGAAGTCCGGCAGACGGCGCAAAAGGTACTGCCTTTTTCCCCAAAAACCAAGTATTCCGGTGTGTCCTTCCATCCGGATGAAAACTACCTTTTGGGTGCCCCGGAATTCGTTTTGAAATCCAGATATGCAGAGTTTCAAGATACCATAGAGGTGTATTCCCGCCAGGGTTGCCGGGTGCTGCTGCTGGCCCTGTACGAAGGGGAGCTGGACTTTGGGGAGCTCCATGGGGATGTGATGCCTTTGGCCCTGATCCTGCTGACCAACAAGGTCCGGGCAGAGGCGCCGAATACCTTTGCCTTCTTCCGCAAGCAGGGCGTGAAGATCAAAGTCATCTCCGGCGACAACCCGGTAACGGTTTCCCAGGTGGCCCTAGAGGCCGGAATTGAAGCGGCGGAAGACTATGTGGACGCCTCTACCCTGGACACCGATCGAAAGCTGCGGGCAGCAGCAGAGAAATATACGGTGTTTGGCCGGGTCACCCCGGAGCAGAAGCGAAAGCTCATTCGGGCCATGAAAAATGCCGGCCATACAGTGGCGATGACCGGTGACGGTGTCAACGACGTGTTGGCCCTAAAAACGGCGGACTGCAGCATTGCCATGGCATCCGGCAGCGATGTGGCCTGCCATGTATCCCAGCTGGTGCTGATGAATTCGGACTTTTCCGCCATGCCTGCCGTGGTGATGGAGGGCCGCCGGGTCATCAATAACATTGAGCGCTCAGCGTCTTTGTTCTTGGTCAAAAACATTTTTTCTTTCCTTTTGGCCTTTGTGTCCCTCTTCTGGGTGATGCCCTACCCGGTGACGCCGACACAGCTGTCCCTGATTTCGGCGCTGACCATTGGCGCCCCGTCCTTTGTGCTGGCCATGGAGCCCAACCAGAATATTGTGCGGGGGCATTTCCTGCGGAATGTCTTGCTTCGGGCCTTTCCCTGTGGAATTACAGACTTTATTCTGGTGATTATTGCGATTTTAATTACCAACTCGTATGGTGCGTCGGTAGAGGAGTTGGCTACCGTTACGACCTTTATTTTGGCCATTGTAGGCTTCTGCATGCTGATCCGCACGGCCCAGCCCTTCAATAAGATCCGGTGGGCGCTGCTGATCTTAATGCTTTTGGGATTTGCTGGTGCGGTTTTGGTTTTGCCGGGGATCTTCTCCTTGACTATGCCTTCTGTGCGGGGTATCCTGATTATTGTAGGTGCCGCTGTTGTAGCCTATCCCATGAGCGAGCTATTCTCTCGTATTCTTGCTGGAATTTCGGCCAGTCGGGCCCAGCGGAAAGCCCGCCGCCGGCGTACAGTATAGACGGATTTATGTATAGCTTATAGAAAAGCCGCCGCAAGGCGGTTTTTCTATAAGGGAAAAGGGAGGCAAATGGTATGAGACGAAAATTACATCCCCATTTCGATTTAACAAGGGGCCTGGATATGGGCAACCCGTCCGATCCAGACGGGGCGAAGGCCAACCAGGCTTTCCAGGCCAAAATGCGGGCCATATGCGACTATGAAAAACCGGATAATCTGAATATTTGGGAAGATAGCGTCCAGGGTGTGGACGGCAACCAGATCGCCGTCCGCCTCTATCGCCGGGCCGGCTTGACCCAGACCCCGGCCATTATGAACGTCCATGGCGGTGGATTTACCTTTGGATCTTTGGAGCAGGACGATGCCCGCTGCAGTTATTTGGCCATGGCTATGGACTGTGCAGTGGTCTCCGTGGATTACCGCCTGGCCCCCATGAACCGGTTCCCCAGTGCCCTGCGGGACTGCTGGTCCGTTTGGCTGTGGATGCACGGTCAGGGGGCTGCGGCCTATGACCTGGACACAGAGAAAATGGGCCTCTTTGGCACCAGTGCCGGGGGCAACCTCTGTGCGGCCCTGGCTTTTTATAACCGGGACAAAGAGGGGCCGGCGATTGCGCTAAACGGCCTGAACGTCCCCATGCTCAGCTACCGGCCCACGCTGTCCTGGGAGCAGATGCGCAGCGGTGTGCCGGTCATCGGCGGCGCCGGCGTGCCGGACTGCTGGCGGACTTACCTGGGGGATATGGACGGGCAGCTGCCGTCCTACTATGCAGCGCCCCTCCAGGCGGAGGATTACAGCGGCCTGCCGCCTACCTTTATTGTGGCGGCGGAGTTTGATCCCCTGCGGGACGAGGCCATTCAATACGCCCAGAAGCTTTATCAGGCCAATGTGTGTTGTGAGCTCCATGTCTATCCCAAAGTGGGCCATGCCTTCGATATGGTGGGCATAGCGCCGATGACAGAGCGGATGCGCCAGGGCCTTTGCGAGGCCTATCGCCGGGAGTTCGGCCAGTTAGAGGACCTGTAATGGGGACGACATGGGAGGATACCCGGGGGATCACATGCTGCTTTACCGGCCACCGGCCCAATAAGCTCCCCTGGGGTTATCAGGAGACCGACCCCCGCTGCATGGCCCTGAAGGAAAAGCTGAAAGATGTAGTAGAGGCCTTGTATGATGTGGGTATCCGCCGCTTTATCTGCGGCATGGCCCAGGGCTGCGATTTCTTCTTTTGTGAAGCGGTGCTCCACTTGCGGGAGGAAAAAGCAGACGTGGTGGTGGAGGCGGCGGTGCCCTGTGAAGGCCAGAGCGACGCCTGGCCCCCAGAGGTGCAGGAGCGGTATAACCGCCTGCTGGAGGCCTGCGACGTGCGTACGCTGGTGAGCCGCAGTTATACGCCGGACTGTATGCAAAAGCGGAACCAATACATGGTGGATAAGGCCTCCGTCCTGGTGGCGGTGTATGACGGTACCCAAGGGGGCACAATGCAGACCGTTCTCTATGCCATGCGGCAGGGGGTGGAAATCATTGAAATTCAGCCATGAACAAAAAGCACATCCGCAAGGGAAAATCCCTTTCCAGATGTGCTTTTCATTTCCTATATAGATGCAGCCGGAAGGACTGCTGTTTAATGAACAAAAATGTTTCCGCCTTTGCAGTCAATCGCAGCGGTAAGAGGGAGATCTTTGACCTCCAGCCGTTTGATGGACTCACAGCCTAAATCTGGGAAAGCAATCTCCTGGGCGGAGAGGATGTGCTTGGCGATGAGGGCGCCGGCGCCGCCCACGGCGCACAAATACAGCGCCCCGTTGCGGCAAATGGCGTCCACCACTTCCGGGCTTCGTTCCCCCTTGCCGATCATAGCCGTAAGGCCCAGGTCCAGGAGCCGGGGGGCGAACTTGTCCATCCGGGAGGCGGTGGTGGGGCCGCAGGCACCCACGGCCATGCCGTTTTTCCCCGGGGTGGGTCCGGCGTAGTAGATGATGCTGCCTTCTAGCGGGAAGGGCAGGGGCTCGCCGGCATCCAAAAGGGCGAAGAGCCGCTTGTGGGCGGCGTCCCGGGCGGTATAAATGGTTCCGGAGAGCAGTACCCGGTCTCCTACAGCAATGTCTGGGATAAATTGACGCAGCGCCTGGGCTGCAATGGTCCAAGTTTTCTGGGACAAGAGAAACACCTCTTATTTTGCGGATTCCATGCGTTGTTTCATAGAGGACTCCAGCTGGTAAATGCCGCTGCCGGCATTGTCCACCACAGAGGCTACCAAAGCCAACTCGTCCCCCAATTCACCCACCTGGTTTTGCAGATGCGATGCGGTGACGGCGATGTCCGACTTCACCGTGTCATATTGTATGCGCAGGGACGTGACGATCTCGGAGATGTTGCGGAAGATTTCTTTGGATACGTCTCGAGCGTCTTTTTCAATGGTGGCGGCTCGGACGGTAGCGTCCACCTCTAGGGCGGCGATCTTTACCTTCACAGCCTCTAGCAGCTCATCTTGCTGCTGGGCCATGCGTTTGTTTTCTGCATTTTCCGCTTCCAAGTCGGCGTAGTCGGCTTCCAAAGTTTCCAAATGGGCGCTGAGTTCGGCCTTTTCCGCTTCTGCGGATGTGACCTGATCGGTAAGCTGCTGGATTTCCTTCTTCGCCGCTTCCAGTTGGGCGGAGAGGTCGGCAATATAGCGGATCACATCCTGCCGGTCAAAGCCGCCAAAGACCCGGCCTTTGAACTTATAGCTGTCGAAATCTCCCATGTCGCAAACCACCTTTTTTGGGAAAGTCGGTCTGGTTTTTTGCTATTTTATCATATCCAGCCGGAGAATACAACAGGGAGGTGGACGGGGGCGAACAGCGTCTTTTTTACCGCAGGCATAAAAAGACGCCGGAGCAAAGCGGACTTTGCTCCGGCGTGGCACGCCCGGAGGGACTCGAACCCCCAACCCTCAGAACCGGAATCTGATGCTCTATCCATTGAGCCACGGACGCATGCGATCATTTAGAAAGCTTACCTAGTATAGCACAAAGTTTTTCGTTTTACAAGCGGGTTTTGCACGGGAAAATAAAAATCTTTTTTTCTCGTCTGAACCTCCTGCAACCAAGACCAGGAAAATCCGTCTACATATATAGAGTGGGAAGGAGGCAAGACCGTGGAGGATGTCCAGATCGTGGATATGTTTTGGAACCGGGACCAGGAGGTCATTGCCGTAGTCCAGCAACAGTATGGCGGCCTCTGCCGCCAGGTGGCTTATCAGATCCTAAATGACAGAGAGGAATCGGAGGAATGTGAAAATGATGCGTATCTCCGGGCGTGGAATGCGATTCCGCCTCAGCGTCCCAACCGCTTTTCCGTTTGGCTCTGCAGGGTGGTGCGGAATTTGGCACTAGACCGGTATCGGGCCCGCCAGGCGGCCAAGCGGGGCGGCGGGGAGTTCCAGCTGGTGCTCCACGAGCTGGAGGCCTGCCTGCCGGCTCCCAGTGGCACGGAGACGGCCTATGAGGGCCGGCGGATCACCCAGGTGCTGGAGCAATTTGTCCGGGCGCTGCCTGTGGAACAGCGGGGCGTCTTTTTGCGCCGGTACTGGTATGCCGACCCGGTGGCAAAGATTGCCGCCGGCTATGGCATGAGCGAGAGCAAAGTGAAATCCATGCTCAGCCGTATTCGGGGCAGGCTCCGGATATTTTTGCAAGAGGAGGGAATTGAAATATGAGAGCAGAGTTGCTGTTTCAAGCCCTTGGCGATATAGATGAGGAACTGGTGGCCAGCGTGCCCGCTTATCAGGCGTCCCATGCCCCCCAAAAAGGGCGGCGGCGGACCTATGCCTCTGTGGCGGCTATGGCTGCAGCCTTAGTAGTGGTTGTGGGGCTGGCCTGGTTTGCCACCGACGGCTTTTTCCATGTGGGCAGCGACAGTGCCGCCGATAATGCCAGCGAGATAGCAGAGCCCAATACCAATGATGGAGAGACAGACGCCTCGGATGGAGCGATCCACGATGACACCAATGATGACACCGATCCAGAGGCCCATCCCAATGACGACCTCCATTCATTCCCGGCAAATGACCAGTACCTCACAATCGTCGAAGGGGGCTGGGTCATGACCCAGGGCACAGTCTCCCAGGCGGACCTGGGAGAAGGGCTGGGTGAAGCAGAGGCGATATCTGGTGCTTTGGCCCAGCAGCAGGTGCGCCTATACGCTATTGCAGATACCGATCCAGCCGTCTTACGGGCCGGACAGGTGGAAGGGCAGATAGACAATCTGGTCTTGGTAAATCTGGAGGCGCTGCCGGATACCTTGGGCGGCTTTGTACAGGCCCTGGGGCTGGAGCGGTACCTGACCATTGGCCAGATCACCTATACGGATGGAACCAGTACGACAGATGCAGAGACGGCAGGGGAACTGGTATGGCAGTATTTGCTTGCAGATGCCAAAGCGCCGGAGGTGGAGCTCCCGGCGGATGAAGCGATGGACCTGGAGATTGCGCTAACATTGCCCTTCTCCGGAGACGGGGCAGATGGCCTCGGGGTTACCAGAGATGGAACGCTGGTGTTCAGCCTTTTTGGGGAGACCTTTGCCTATCAAATTGAGCCCAGTGCGGTGGCGGCGTTTATGCAGGCACTGGAAACATAAAAGGGAGGCGAGTGCAATGAAACGGGTGTGGGCTTTGCTTTTTGCGGCTGTCTGCCTGCTGCTCTCGGCCTGCGGTGCAGCCCAGGCCGAAGGGACGACGCCCCAGTCACAGGAGGAACCGGCAGCAGATGCAAGCAGCATTGTATTTTACAATGCGCCTGCTAAAGAATTTGCCGACCCGGGGGGAAAGACATTCCTCCCCCTGACAAAAAGACAGGTCCAGACCCTACAGGCCATGGTAGATGGTGTAGGGCAGTGGATGGACGACAATCTGGTGGACCGGCTGGCCTTTTCCTTCAACGGGTATTTTACGCTGTCCGGCCGGGAGGCGGCCTACTACTTCAGCTATGACCAGAACGTCCTATACTGCGACCACTATTATGCGGAGGTCTCGGCCGGGCAGATGCAGCAGATCCGGGCGATTGCCCAAGCCTATGGGCTGGAAAGTAGGCCGGAGGGCGGCACGAATAGAGATCCCTGGGGGTTGACCATGGGCGTGACCTTTCAGTCTGCAACGGTATTGGATGTAAGTTTTACCCACGATGCCAAAACGGCCACGGAAATTGGGGTGTTAACCACCACCCCCGCCTATGAGATCCGGGGCCCATATCAGGGCGAGACCCTGGCCCTTGGGGATTACATACGCAATGTGCTGCACCTGGATTATACGGACCGGACTTTTCTGTTTGACAGCCAGGCCGTGATCATCCAGCCAAACGGCAGCCTGACGCTCAGCTGTGATTTAGAGGCTACCTATGGGGCCCTACCCGTGGGGGAATACGTTTTTTGCAGAGATGTCAGCCTCACCACAGAGATGGGAGAGGTGCTGACGAAAACCTATATGGTCCCTTTTGCTGTGACCGATTAGCAAAAAGGCCGCCCAGACATACCTGGGCGGCCCTTTTTTCTTTTATTGGGTTACCGGGCTGGCCAACGGTTGGCCTTATCCTGGCGGATCAGGGTTTCCATGGCTGCCACAGCCACCTCCACCGCTTGCTCCGTGTCATAGCGGTCGTCTTCAAACATGCCGTTTAGCTTGCGCTCCTGGTTCCAGATGGTGTGGAACACGGCGCCGCAGCGCAGCCCCAGAGAGGCGGCTACGGTAAACAGTGCTGCAGCCTCCATTTCGCTGGCCAAGACGCCTAGCCGCTTCCAGGCCTCCCACTTGGCCAAAAGTGCGCCGGAAACTGGCATCCGGTCCGGATCGTGCTGGCCGTAGAAAGAGTCCTTGGATTGAACGACGCCGGCGTGCCAGGGCAGGTTTTTCTGGGCAGCTGCCGTGACAAGGGCGGAAACCACTTCAAAATCAGCGGCAGCGGGATACTCGATGGGCGCATACTCCCGACTGGTGCCCTCTTGGCGCACAGCGGCGGTGGCAATGACCACATCTCCGCTTTGCACCTTTAGGTTAATGCCGCCGCAGGTGCCGATGCGGATAAAGGTGTGGGCGCCCAGGGCGGCGAGTTCCTCCAAAGCGATGGCGGCAGAGGGGCCGCCGATGCCGGTAGAAACCACGGAAATCGGCTCCCCGGCCAGGGTGCCGGTGTATGTGGTAAATTCTCGGTTTTGCGCCACTTTCGCCACTTTTTTTGCGCCGTCAAAATGGGCGGCGATTTTTTCACAGCGGCCCGGGTCTCCAGGCAAGATGCAGTACTGGCCCACATCTCCTTCGCTGCAGGCTATATGGAATTGAACGTTTTTCTTAGGTAACATGGTTTTTGTTTCCCCCTTTGTGCAAGGATGCATATATTAATAATAATATATCCCAGCAGTCTGTGCAAGAGTTTTACTTTGTAACGCTTTGTAAATACTTGTTGTTGCATTGTGGCAGATGGGGCAGTATTAT
>CAZXRD010000039.1:0-4884 GCA_964642465.1 uncultured Oscillospiraceae bacterium
GCAAACAGCGCTTTGGGATCAACCGATTCGTACAGGTCGGTGTAGGTCACTTCCGCCGCCTGGGAGCGCTCCATGATCTCGGCGTCCATCTCGCTATAGGCGGCGGCCTGGCGCAGGGTGTCCCCGTAGCTGCTGCTCATGGGCACGGCGTCCACAGTGAGGGGCAGGCGCAGGATGATGTGGTAGCCATACTCCGACTCCACAATGTCGCTGATCTCATAGTCGTCTAAGGCCAGGGTCCCCTCGTAGAAGGCGTCCACCATCTCCCCTTCCCGGAAGCAGTACCCGTCGGTGTAGTAGTCCATACCCGGGTCCTCGCCATAGGTCTCCTCCAGCTCGTCAAAGAGGGTCAGCGGATCGTCGGAAGCCCGGAGCTGGGCCAAAATGTCCTCCGCCGTGGCCAGTTTCTCCGCCTGTTCCTCCTCCGGCAGGGGGTTGTAGTCATCGTCTACGGTGCGCAGCAAAATGTGCTTGGCCACCATATAGCCGTAGGAGTTGGCGTAATCCAGGGCGTCCTCCTCCGGGTAGTTCGCTGCGCCCTCCCCGTACCGGGAGGTAAACAGGTTGTTGTACAGGCAGTACATCTCATAGAAGCGCTCGTAGAAGTCCCGGGTCATATAGGTGCTCTCCAGGTACTCGTTATAGGCATCCTCGCTGCCGAAGTACTCCGCCCCGGAGGCATAGAGCTCCTCTAAATATTCCCGGTCATCGTCGGTGAGGGTGACGTTCTCCTCCCCGGCCATGTCCTCCACCGCCCGGTAGTACTTGATAACGGACTCCGAGTCATAGAGGACGTAGTCGGCATAGCTCATGCCCTCGGCAAACTCCGCATCCCAGTCGGTGATCTCCCCGTAATAGCCCTCAATATTGGCCACGGTGGTGTACATCCAATAGAAAAACTCGTCCCAGTAGATGTCCTCCCCGTTTACCGTCATCACCACTTCGTCGGCGTCGTGGCTCTGGAAGGCGGCATCCAGGTTGGGGTCGCTGCTGGCAGAGGGGCTGGCGGAGCTGTCCGTATCGTCGTCCTCCCGCTCCTGCAGGCCGCTGCTGGCGCAGGCGGTAAAAGCCCCAAGGCACAGGACCAGGGCCAAAAGTATCGCCACAAATCGTTTTGCTTTCATACTGTTCTCCTTTTCCCTTCAGGGGTATCGGCCGGGGCCTGGCCCTGCCGTCCTTTTACTATAAACCCTTCTCCCCCGCCCTGGCAAGGGCCGGCGGGAAAAGATTTACCCTTTGTTCATTTTCTCGGCGTAGTTTTTCACAAAGCCCTCCGCCTCGTCCAAGACCCGCTTGGGGTCCCGGATGGTTAAGGCCAGGGCCGGCACATCCCCCGCCAAGGCCCGCAGCCGCCCCTTGTACAGGGGCATCTGGCACAGGGCGGTGAAGGCCTCCATATCGAATTCCGCCAGGGTGACCTGCAGAGCGCCCCGCTTTTGGGCCAGCTCCAAGATCCCCGCCTGGCTGGCCTCGCCCCGCAGGAGGGCCACCCGGATCAGGGCGATAACCGGCCGGGGCGGCTCGCCGTAGCGGTCGATGATCTCGTCCATCAGGTCGTCGGCGTCCGCCTGGCTGCGGACGGCGGCGATCCGCCGGTACAGGTCCATCCGCTGCTCCCCGGAGGGGACGTATCGCTCCGGGATGTTGGCGTTGACCACCAAATCGGCGGAGCACACCGTGCGGACGGGGGCTTTTTCCCCCTTGGCCTCCAGCACCGCCTCTTCCAAAAGCTTTAGGTACATATCATAGCCCACGGACATCATGTGGCCGGACTGCTCGGCGCCCAGCAGGTTCCCCGCCCCCCGGATCTCCAGGTCCCGCATGGCGATTTTAAACCCGGAGTTGAATGCGGCAAACTCCCGGATGGCGGCCAGCCGCTTGGCCGCCGTCTCCGTCAGCACCTTCCCCTTCCGGAAGGTGAGGTAGGCAAAAGCCCGCCGGGCGCTGCGGCCCACCCGGCCCCGGATCTGGTGGAGCTGGGCCAGGCCTAACCTGTCCGCATCCTCTATAATTAAGGTATTCACGTTGGGCACATCTATGCCGGTTTCTATGATGGTGGTGCACACCAAAATCTGCACCTCCCCGGCGACCAGGGCCTCCATCACCGGGGCCAGCTCCTCCTCGGACATCTTCCCGTGGGCCACCGCCACGTCGGCGTCGGGGAACATGGCGGCGATCTTGGCCGCCGTGCGCTCGATGGTCTCCGTCCGGTTGTGGAGGTAGTACACCTGGCCGCCCCGGGCCAGTTCCCGGCGGATGGCGTCGCTGAGGACGGACCAGTCGTGCTCCAGCACATAGGTCTGTACCGGGTGCCGGTCGGAGGGTGGCTCCTCGATGGTGGACATGTCCCGGATCCCCGACAGGGCCATATTCAAGGTCCGGGGGATGGGCGTGGCGGACAGGGTCAACACGTCCACCTGGCGGGCGAGCTCCTTCAGCCGCTCCTTGTGGGAGACGCCGAACCGCTGCTCCTCGTCCACGATCAAAAGCCCCAGGTCCTTAAACTGTATATCCTTTTGAAACAGTCGGTGGGTGCCGATGACAATGTCCACGGACCCGTCCCGGATCCCCGCCACCGCCTTTTTCATCTGGGCGGGCTTGCGGAACCGACTGAGGACCTCCACCGTCACCGGGTAGCCGGCAAAGCGCTGGGACACCGTGGCGTAGTGCTGCTGGGCCAAAACCGTGGTGGGCACCAAAATGGCCGCCTGCTTGCCGTCCAGCACGCACTTCATCACCGCCCGCAGGGCCACCTCCGTCTTGCCGTAGCCGACGTCGCCGCAGAGGAGCCGGTCCATGGGCACGGGCCGCTCCATATCCTGTTTGATCTCCTGGATGCACCGCAGCTGGTCCTCCGTCTCCTCGTAGGGGAAACGGCTTTCAAACTCCCGCTGCCACTCGCTGTCCGGGGAAAAGGCATAGCCCTTTTCCTTCTGCCGCTGGGCGTAGAGTTGGATCAGCTCCTCCGCCAGCTCCTTGGCCGCCCCCTTGGCCCGGGACTTGGCCCGCTGCCAGTCGGCACCCCCTATCTTGGACAGGCGCACCGGGGCCTCTTCCCCGCCGCCGATGTACTTGCTCACCAGGTCCAGCTGGGTGGCGGGGACATACAAGTGGTCCGTGCCGGCGTAGGCGATTTTAATGTAGTCCTTTTCTACCCCGTCCACCGGCATGGAGAAGATCCCCTCAAACCGGCCGATGCCGTGGTATTCGTGGACCACCAGGTCCCCCACCGACAGGTCCGCATAGCTGCGGATGGCCGCCCGGCCGCTGGCCTTTTGCCGGCGGGTCCGGCGGCGGCGCTGGGCCTGCTGCCCCTCCGGCAGCACCGCCAGGCCCAGGCCGGGAAACTCCATGCCCCCGGAGAGGCTCCCCAGGGCCACATGGCAGGTCCCCGGCGGGGGCAGCTGGCCCCTTGGGGCCAGGGCCGCCGGGAAACCGTGGTTCATCAGATAATTGTACAGGCTGTCCGCCCGGGCCTGGTCCGCCGCCAGCACCAGCACCCGCTCCCCCTCCCGGAGGTACCGGCCCATATCCGTGGCCGCCGCCTCTAGGCTGCCGCCGTAGGAGGGGATCTGCCGTACGTTGGCGGTGATCAGCTGCCGGGGATGATAGGGGTAGCCGGAGGCGGGAAAGACGTCCGCCATCACCAGGGCAAAGTCCGATGCCTTGGCGCAAAAGCCCGCCCAATCGGCGAAAAAGGCCCCCTGGTCCAAGTCCAGCACCCCCGCCTGGGCCAGGGTCTTTAGATCCTCCCCCATCTGCCAGGCGAAGTTCTCCCCCCGCTGCTTTAAGCGCAGGGGCTGGGACAGCACCACCAGGGTCTCCGGCGGCAGATAGTCCAGGCCGCAGGCAAAATCCGGGTAGATCAGCTGGATGTACTTATCCGCCGCCGGGAAATTCAAATTTGCCTCCAGCCGGGCGGTGTCCTGGTCGATGTTCTCTAGCCGCCCGGGAGCCAGGCGTTTTTTCTTCTCCAGCCGGCTCCGCAGCCCGCCGATGGCCTCCAGCAGGCCCGCTGTGCCCCCGGGGGCGAGGCCGGGGAGCACCTCCGCTGCAGGGAGGATCTCCGCCCGCTCTATATTTTCAATCCGCCGCTGCCTCTCCACATCGAAAAAGCCCATGGCGTCGATCTCGTCTCCAAAAAACTCACAGCGCACCGGGTTTTCATAGGCGGGGGTGAACACGTCTAAAATCCCGCCCCGCAGGGCAAACTGGCCGGGGCCCTCCACCTGGTCCGCCCGCTGGTAGCCCGCCGCCGTCAGCTGATAGAGCACCTGGTTTAGGTCATAGGCGGCCCCCACTTCCAGCATCAGGGCGGTGGCCAGCAGCTTTTCCGGGGGCAGGGTGCGCTGCATCAGCCCGTCCACCGTGGCCACCGTCAGGCGGGCTGCGGCGCTGCCCAGGGCAAACAGGGCCGACAGCCGCTGCTGCTCTAAGCCCCGGGAGACCACCTCCGCATTGTAAAAGGTAAAGTCCCGGGCCACCAGGCTGGTGACACGCTCCCCTGTGAGGGCGGCCAGGTCCGCCGCCATCTGCCGGGCCTCCCCCTCGTCAGCACAGACGATACAGGCCGGCCTGCCGGCCGCCCGGCCCAGAGCCGCCGTATACAGGGCGGTGAATACCCCGCCCACGCCGGTGAGCAGTACCGGGCACTGCCCCTGCTCCACAGCGGCATATAAGGTTTCATAGGCGCCGTCCTTCCGGACCTCCTGCAGCAGCGGCTCCATGGCTTCCTCCTTGTGGGTTCTGTAAAAATTTGTAAATCTCTAGGCGCAAAGGGGCACACTTCGCCCCCAGGCCATCCCTATAGTACCCTCTTTTGGCCAGTTTTGCAAGGGGGATGGGGTCGGGTGAGTGGGAGACGAAAGAGACGGATTCCCACGG
>CAZXRD010000039.1:4984-9162 GCA_964642465.1 uncultured Oscillospiraceae bacterium
ACGGATTCCCACGGGCCGCAGGGCGGCCCTCGGAATGACAGGGCTTGGTGGAACGCCAGGAGAGCAGGTAGGCCGCACAGACTGCATCCCTTTCCCGTCATTCCCCCGCAAACCCCGTAGCAAAAAGCCCGGCATCCCACAGGATACCGGGCAAATGGGTACTATTTAGGCCCCGATGGGCCGCTTTTGGATCTTGGCAAAGCGCCGGGGGTAGCCGGAGGGGGTGGGCTGCCGCTTCTCTATCCGCACCACCCGCCGGGGGGTGTCCGTGCCGGGGAGGACATAATCCCGCACCTGGGCCGCAGCGCCGCCCAGCTTCTCTATGGCGGCGGCTGCTGCCGCCACCTCTTCGTCGGAGTCCCGGCCCTTCAGGGCGATAAAGGCCCCGCCAACCTGGACCAGGGGCAGGCACAGCTCTGTGAGCACGTCCAGTCGGGCCACCGCCCGGGAGAACACCAGATCAAAGCCCTCCCGCCAGGCCCTGTCCATGGCCAGCTCCTCCGCCCGGCCGTGGACGGCGGCAAAGTCTAAGTCCAAAACCCCTGCCAGCCGGGTGAGGAAGTCCACCCGCTTTTGCTGGCTATCCAGCAGGGTCAGGTCCATATCCGGCCAGCAGATCTGCAGCGGCACGCCGGGAAACCCGGCCCCGCTGCCCACATCCAGGACCCGGGCCCCCGCTAGGGCCAGGCCCTGGGCGGCGGCCACACTGTCGAGAAAGTGGAGCCGGGCCACGTCTGCCGGGCTTTCAATGGCGGTGAGGTTCATCTTCTGGTTTTCCGCCAAAAGATAGGCCCCGTAGTCGGCAAACCTTTCTAAAATTTCTGGCGTACAGGGGGCCCCCAGGTCCATAAGCCCCTGGTGCAAAATCTCCTCTGGGGACATGGCTCAGTCCTCCTTCCGGATGACCTCCAGGCCGCCCATGTACTTCCGCAGCACTTCCGGCACCACTACGCTGCCGTCCGCCTGCTGGTTCTGCTCCACCAGGGCGGGCAGGATGCGACTGGTGGCCAGACCGGAGCCGTTTAGGGTATGGACAAACTCCGTCTTCCCTGTGGCCTCCCGCTTGAAGCGGATGCGGCCCCGCCGGGCCTGGTAATCCCGGGCGTTGGACACGGAGGAGACCTCCTTGTACCCGTCCATGGAGGGAATTTGGATTTCAATGTCATAGGTGCGGGCCATGGAGGCCGAGCAGTCCCCGGCGGCCAGCTTCACCGTGCGGAAGTGGAAGCCCAGGCCCTTCACCAGGTTTTCTGCCTTGGCCACCAGCTCGTCAAAGGCGGCGTCGGAGTCCTCCGGCCGAGTGAACTGGAACATCTCCACCTTATTAAATTGGTGTCCACGGACCATACCCCGCTCGTCCGCCCGGTAGGAGCCCGCCTCCCGCCGGAAACAGGGGGTGTAGGCGAAGAGCTTTTTTGGCAACTCCGCCTCGGTGAGGATCTCGTCCCGGTACAGGCTGGCCAGGGCCGCCTCCGCCGTGGGCAGCATATAGTGCACCCGGTCGTCGGTGGGGTTGGCGATCTTATACACCTCGTCGGCAAATTTGGGGAACTGGCCCGCCGTCTCCCCGCACTCGTACTCCAGCATGTGGGGGGGCAGGACAAATTCGTACCCGTCCGCCAGGTGGCAGTCGATGAAATAGTTTAGCAGCGCCCACTCCAGCCGGGCACCCAGGCCCCGGTAGATCCAGAACCCGCTGCCCGCCAGCTTGGCCCCCCGGGGATAGTCGATGAGCCCCAGGTCGGTGCACAGGTCCACGTGGTTTTTCGGCGCAAAATCAAACTTGTGGGGCTCCCCGTAATAGCGCAGGGGCTCATTGTTCTCCTTGCCCCCGGGCACAAGATCCGGGTCCGGCAGGTTGGGCAGGGCCAGCATGTTCTGCTTATAGTCCTCCTCCACCTGGCGCAGCTTTTGATCCAGGCCCTTGATCTCCTCAGACAGGGCCTTCATCCGGGCAAAAATGGGGGCCACATCCTCCCCTGCCTTCTTTTTGGCCGGGATCTCCTTGGAGGCCTTGTTCTGCTCCGCCTTTAGCCCCTCCACCTGGAAAATGATGTCCCGGCGCTGGGTGTCCAGGTCCAAAATGGCGGCGATCTCCTGGCTGCAGTCCTTGCCCTTGTCCAGTAGGGCCTGCTTTACCCCTTCCGGGTTCTCCCGGATGCGTTTGATGTCTAGCATAATTCTCTCTCCCAATCCTACTTGATTTTCAGCTTTTCCAAGGCCTGGAGCACCACTTCCAAGTCCTCCGGCCCGTAAAACTCGATCTCAAAGCGCCCTTTTTTCTTCCCGGGGACCAGCCGCACCCGCCGGCCCAGGCGCTGGGTCAGCCGCTTTTCCACGTCCGCCACATAGTCCACCTGGAAGGCGGGGGCCTCCTTTTCCTTGGGGGCCGGCCGCAGCAGCCGCTTGACCAGGGCCTCCGTCTGCCGGACAGAGAGGCCCTCCTTTTGAATCTGCTCCGCCGCCGCCTGAATGGTTGCAGCGTCCTTCAGCGGTAGAAGCGCCCGGGCGTGGCCCGTGGAGATGGCCCCCTGGCGCAGCAGCTCCAAAACCGGCTCCGGCAAAGCCAGCAGCCGCAGGGCGTTGGTCACTGTGGGCCGGGACCGGCCCACCCGGGCCGCCGCCTCCTCCTGTGTCAGGCCGAAGAGGGCCATCAGGCTCCTGTAGCCCTCCGCCTCCTCCACCGGGTTTAAATCCTCCCGCTGCAGGTTTTCAATCAGGGCCAGCTCCATCCGCTCCCGGTCGTCGGCGTCTAAAATCCGCACCGGCACTTCCGTCAGGCCCGCCTGCCGGGCCGCCCGCCAGCGCCGCTCCCCGCCGATGATCTGGTAGCTGCCGGAGGGCAGCTTCCGCACCGTCAAGGGCTGGATGATACCGTGTTCCCGGATAGACTCCGCCAGCTCCGCCAGGGATTCCGGGTCAAAATATTTTCGGGGCTGGTCCGCCGCCGGCTCCACCTTGGCAATGGGCAGATAGACGCAGTCCACGCTGTCCGGGGCCAGGGCCGCCTCGCCAAACAGGGCGCCCAGCCCGGCGCCCAAACCTTTTCCAGCCATTACATCCCCTCCTTTTCTCCGGCCACCTGTGCCAAAAGCTCCCGGGCCAGATCCACATAGGCCTTGGCCCCCCGGGAGCTGGGGTCGTAAACCACTGCCGGCTTCCCGTGGCTGGGGGCCTCGCTGAGGCGCACATTCCGGGGGATGGCCGTGGTATAGACCTGCTTGCCAAAAAAGCGCTTCACTTCCTCCGCCACCTGCAGGGACAGATTGGTGCGCCCGTCATACATGGTGAGGAGCACCCCCTGGATGGCGATGGTGGGGTTCATTTTCTTTTTGATGATCCGCAGGGTGGTCATCAGGTCGCTGAGCCCTTCTAGGGCGAAGTACTCGCACTGGAGGGGCACCAACACGCTCTGGGCAGCGGCCAGGGCGTTCACCGTCAGCAGCTCCAGTGACGGCGGGCAGTCGATAAACAGGAAGTCATAGGCCGCCGCCAGAGGCGACAGGGCGTTTTTTAATATGTATTCCCGGCCGGGCAGGTCCACCAGCTCTATGCCCGCCCCGGACAGGGCCTTGTTGGCAGGGATCACGTCCCCGTAGGGGGTCTTGACCACGGCAGCCGCCGCCTCCACCCCGTTGATCAGCACGTCATAGGTGCCGGGGGCCCGGTTCTTGTCCACCCCCATGCCGGAGGTGCTGTTCCCCTGGGGGTCCATATCGCACAGCAGCACCTTGTGGCCCAGTTTGACCAGGGCGCAGGCCAGATTGATGCAGGTGGTGGTCTTCCCCACGCCCCCCTTTTGGTTGGCCACAGCAATGATCTTTCCCATGGTGTCCTCCTTGCTTTTGTCTGTTGCAACTATACCATGTTCCGCCGCCCCTTTCAAGATGTTTCACGTGAAACACGGAAAAGCCGCTGGAAAAAGCCCCCCATGTTTCACGTGAAACATGGGCCTACTCCAGGAACATGGCCACGTCCTCCAGGGTCAGGCCCGGGTGCAGGGCCAGGTTGATGCTGTACCCGATCAGCTTCCCCAAATCCTGGACATAGCTGTCTATACCCCGGGGGGTGACGATCATATCCGCCTCCTGGCTCTCCCCCGCCGGCTTTGTCCCGGTGAGGTCCGCCGCCAGCGTGCCGGCGTCCACCACCGTGGGCACTCCCACCGCCACCACCGG
>CAZXRD010000039.1:9262-14988 GCA_964642465.1 uncultured Oscillospiraceae bacterium
CCACCGGCCGGAAGCTCTGGAAGTCCTCGGGCATCTGGGCCTTGAGATGCCGGGTGACCATGGTGTGGCGGATCACCAGGGGGCCGATGGCGTCGGGGGTCACCGCCCGGTTTCCCAGGCCCACCACCAGGACGGCGTCCTCCTCCCCCAGCTGCAGCACCTGGCCCATGGCCCGGGCCAGGGCGGCGGCCCCCCGGCTGAAGGCGGCGGGCTCCTTATCCAAAAAGGCGTCTGCCTCCAGGGTGATGTAGGTCCCCATCGGTTTACATAATTCTTTCCCCCTGCTCGTCCAGGATGCGGACGGTGGTCCAGGCAAAGCCCTCCTCTTCCCGGGTCTCCGCCTGGACGCCGGGCAGCTCCCCTGCCGCCCCGGCGGTCTCCTGCCAAAGCTCTCTGGCCTCTAAGGCCAGGTCCGTGCGTTTTTCCAAAAAATCCCTCCATACGGTGTTTTCGCAGATATTTTATAGCTTTAGAGAATTTTCTAAAAAAATACTTGCAATTTCAAAAAATAGGCGGTATAATTATCTTCCGCACGACAGGTTAGCTTCTGGCGTGATTTTGTAGGAGGAGGTGGCTAAAGTGCCCAACATCAAGTCTGCGTCCAAGCGTGTGCAGGTCGCTAAGGTCCGTGCCGCTAGGAACAAGGCCGCTCGTTCTGAGCTGAAGACCATGATCAAAAAGTTTGACGCCGCAGTGGCTGAGGGCAACCGTGAAGCAGCCGATAGCGCCTACAAGGTCGCTGTCAAAGCTGTGGATAAAGCGGCTGTGCACAATTTGATCCACAAGAACAACGCAGCCCGCAAAAAGAGTGCCCTGACCTTAAAGCTGAACAAAATGGCGTAAGGCAGGCAAAAAAACAAGCGAAACCGGCAGGTAATTCCTGCCGGTTTTCTTTTTCTCCGGACAATCGTCCCCCGTTTGTCCCATTTCCCCGCCACGCTGTTGGAATATTTGACAGATTGTTCACAATTGACCTCTTCAATTTCCCTCTATAAGGGTATATAATTTTTTATGTTGTGAGCATAACCGCTGGGCCACTTCCCACCGCCCCGGCGGAGACAGTTGTGGAATAAGGAGCGTGGAGCCTTTGGCGTATATTTCTCTAAACGACGTTTGTAAGCGGTACGGCACCGGCCAGGCGGCTATTGACGCCGTGTCCCATATGAGTTTTGACGTGGACAAAGGGGAGTTTGTGGTGATTGTGGGCCCCAGCGGCGCCGGCAAGACCACCGTCTTAAACCTGCTGGGGGGCATGGACGCCGTCACCAGCGGCAGCATTTTTGTGGATGGGGCGGAGATCTCCAAGTACAACGCCCGGCAGCTCACCGGCTACCGCCGCCACGACATCGGCTTTGTATTCCAGTTTTATAATTTGATCCAGAACCTGACCGCCCTGGAGAATGTGGAGCTGGCCTCCCAGATCTGCACCGACCCCTTAGACCCGGTGGAGATCCTGACCAAAGTGGGCCTGGCCGACCGGATGAAAAACTTCCCGGCCCAGCTCTCCGGCGGGGAGCAGCAGCGGGTAGCCATCGCCCGGGCCCTGGCCAAAAACCCCAAGCTGCTGCTGTGCGACGAGCCCACCGGCGCCCTGGACTACAACAGCGGCAAGGCGGTGCTGCGGCTTTTGCAGGACACCTGCCGGAAAGAGGGGATGACAGTGCTGGTCATCACCCACAACCAGGCCATCGCCCCTATGGCAGACAAGGTCATCCATATCAAAAACGGGCAGGCTGTGTCTGTGGTGGTCAACGAAAGCCCCATGTCGGTAGAGGAGATTGAGTGGTAGTGAAAAGCGCACTGGCAAAAAACTTTTTTCGGGAGATCCGGGACAGCCTGAGCCGCTTTTTATCCATTGTGGCCCTGCTGGCCCTGGCTGTGGCCTTTTTCTCCGGCCTGCGGGTGACGGAGCCGGACATGAAGGCCACGGTGGACACCTATTTTGATAACCAGCATTTGTTTGACATCCAGGTGTTGTCCACCCTGGGCATCACCCAGGCGGATGTGGACGCCGTAGCCGCCGCAGCGGGTGTGGAGGCCGCCGCCGGCGCCTACGAGGTGGACGCCCTGTCCGTCCTGCCGGACCAGGAGCTGATCTTGCGGCTCCACAGCCTGACCCCCGGCATCAACGACCCGGTGCTCCTAGAGGGCCGGCTGCCGGAGGCGGCGGACGAGTGCGTCATGGAGGCCAGCCTCCTGGAGCTCTTCGGCGTGGAGATCGGGGACAGCATCCAGCTGAGCCAGCTGGCGGAGGGCTATGAGGACGCCCTGGCCACCGACCGGCTCACCATTGTGGGTACGGTCCAGTCCCCCCTGTACATATCCCGGCTGATCCGGGGCAACTCCACCCTGGGCAACGGCAGCGTGTCCGGCGTGGTGTTTTTGCCGGAAGCCGCCTTTACCATGGACTATTACACCGGCCTGTTTGCCCGCACCACAGGGACGGCCGATTTGGATACCTATACAGACGCCTATGACGAGGCTGTGGAGCCGGTTTTGGACGCCCTGGAGGACCTGGGGATAGAGCGCAGCGAAATCCGCTACCAGGAGCTGGTGGCTGACGCCCAGGCGGAAATCGACCAGGGCGCCGCCGACCTGGCGGAGGGGCAGGCGGAATTTGACCAGCAGATGGCGGACGCCCAGCAGGAGCTATCCGACGCCCGGGCGGAGCTGGACCAGGGCTGGGCGGACTTGGAATCCGGCCGGGCCCAGCTGCAGCAGGAGATCGCCAGCGGCCGGGCGGAGCTAAACCAGGCCCAGGAAACCCTGGACGCCTCCCAGGCGGAGCTGGAGGCGGGGGAGACCGCCTATGCGGAAAACCTGGCTGTTTTAAATGAAAGCCTGACCCAAATTCAAACAAACCAGGCGGCCCTGGACCAGCAGGCGGTAGACCTGCTGGGCGTCTACGGCATAGAGACTGCCCGGGAGGCCATCACCTTCATCCAGGGGGCCATGGCCGCAGACCCCAGCCTGCTGCCGGAGGGGGCGGAGCAGATCTTGGCCGCCTTCCAGTCCGGGCAGGCCGCCATTGACGAGGCCCAGGCCCAGTATGACGCCGGCGCCGCCCAACTGGCGGAAGTCCGGGCCCAGCTGGACGAGGCCCAGGCCCAGATTACCGCCGGCCAGGCGGAGATCGACGCCGGCTGGCAGGATCTGTACGCCGGCCAGGCCCAGGGGGAGCGGGAGCTGGCTGACGCCCAGGCCCAGCTGGAAGAAGGGGAGGCGGAATACGAAACCGGCCTCCAGGAATATGAGGACGGCCGGGCAGAGGGCCAGCAGGAGCTGGCCGACGCCCAAGCGGAACTGGACGACGCCCAGGAGCAGCTGGACAGCCTGGAGATGGGGGAGTGGTACGTGCTGGGCCGCAGCGCCAATGCCGGCTACACCAGCTATCTCCAGGACTCGGAGCGCATGGGCGCCCTGGCCAATGTGTTCCCCATCATCTTCTTTTTGGTGGCGGCCTTGGTCTGCCTCACCACCATGACCCGGATGGTGGAGGAAAAGCGGGTGGAGATCGGCACCATGAAGGCCCTGGGCTACGGCTTTTTCGCCACCGCCTGGAAGTTTATCGGCTATAGCCTGCTGGTGACTTGCTTTGGTGTGGTGATAGGCCTTTCCGTGGGCACCACGCTGCTGCCCCGGGTGATTTTCACCGCCTATTCCATTATCTACGAAGTGGGAGATCTGATCGCCCCCATCAGCTGGGGCTATGCCTTTGCCAGTGCGGCGGCGGCTTTGATCTGTACACTGGGCGCCACGCTGTGGGCCTGTCTCTCCAGCCTGCGGGAGCCGGCGGCAAACCTGCTGCGGCCCCGGGCGCCCAAGGCGGGCAAGCGGGTGCTTTTGGAGCGGGTCACCCCACTGTGGCGGCGGATGTCCTTCTTCAGCAAGGTCACCGTGCGCAACCTGTTCCGGTATAAAAAGCGGTTTTTCATGACCCTCATCGGCATTGGCGGCTGTACCGCCCTGATCCTCACCGGCTTCGGCCTGCGGGACTCCATCAACGCCGTCATTGACAAACAGTACGACGAGATCGTCACCTATAACCTCTCCGCCTATCTGGAGGAGGACCTGACCCCCGCCCAGGTGGAGAACCTGCGCCAGGATCTGACGGAGGTCTCCGGCATCGCCGACTACCTGCTGATGGAACAGCAGTCTGTGGACCTGGAGAGCGACGCCGGGGTCTACTCCGGCTACTACAGCGTGCCGGAGGATCCGGAACGCCTGAGCCAGTATATTACCCTGCGCCAGCGGGTCTCCGGCCAGGATGTGCCCCTCACCGACGAGGGGGTTTTGATCACGGAGAAGATCTCCGAACTGCTGGATCTGGACGTGGGGGACAGCATCACCATCGTCTCCGGGGACCGGCGGCTCTCTGCGCCCATCACCGGGATCGTGGAAAACTACGTGTACCACTATGTGTACATGACCCCCAGCTACTATGAAAGCCTGTTTGAGGAATCTTTTGCGCCCACAGAGCTGCTGCTGCACACCACAGATACGGACCAGGCCACCTTGGACAGCGTCTCCAGCCAGCTGCTGGGGTTGGACGGGGTTGGCTACGTGTCCTTCATCCGCAACATGGCCGACCAGTTCAGCGAGACCATGTCCAGCGTCAACGCCGTGGTCTACATCATCATCATCGCCGCCTCCCTGCTGGCCCTGGTGGTGCTGTACAACCTGACCAATATCAATATCACGGAGCGCACCCGGGAGCTAGCCACCATCAAGGTCCTGGGCTTCTACGACGGGGAGGTCACCGGGTACGTCCTGCGGGAGAACGTGGCCCTCACCATTATGGGCATGATCCTGGGCCTGCTGTGCGGCCAGGGGCTGCTGGTGTGGCTGGTGAAGTCCGTGGAGATCGACATGGCCATGTTCGGCCGTTCCGCCGAGCCCCTGAGCTATGTATACGCCGTGATTCTCACCGTGGTCTTTACTCTGGTGGTGAATTTGTTCGCCCACTTCCGCATGAAGAAGATCGACATGGTGGAATCCTTAAAGACCATCGAATAGGGGACGAAAGATGCGGAGAGAAAACGGATTCCCACGGCGGGCATAGCCCGCCTCGGAATGACAGAGGCTTGGTAGAACATCGGGGTAGGGTAGGCCGTACGGCCTTCGTCCTCCCCTGTCATTGCGAGTACAAACCCCGGGCAACAGCCCGGGGTTTGTGCGTGGCAATCCGCATCTATCGTCCCCTTTTTTTCACTGGGTTGCAGACAGAACCCCAAAAATCAACAAAAAGGAATTTACAAGGCAAACAAAATATGGTAGTCTAAAAATAGTCCCAGGCGCTACCCCATCTAGCATTCAAATGGCTCTGGAATCATAAAGGAGGTCATTGCATGCTCACTATATTCAATCGTCGGGAAGTGCAGTTATTCAACGCTATCGGCCCTTGTGAGGAGGCGGCAAAGGCCTTAGAAGGCTGCGGGATTGAAACCCACATCCGTGCCCGGGACCGGTTTTCCCCCTCGGTTTTTGCCAGTGGTTCCCGGGAGCGTACCGGCACTGCGTTTCAAAACCTGGCCTATCAATATCAGTACATCCTCTATGTGCGCCGCCGGGATTATGACACAGCCCGGGAGATGCTGGGCCTGGTGTGGCGGTAAAGGGGACTCTGCCTATAAAAAACAGAACAAGCGGCCGTACCGGTTTTCGGTACGGCCGCTTGTTTCTGTGCAGCTATGCCTCTGTCGTTTCCCCCAAGGGGGACGCAGGTT
>CAZXRD010000040.1:0-2625 GCA_964642465.1 uncultured Oscillospiraceae bacterium
CTCCCAGCTGAGCTACGAGCCCATATGCACTTGTCCCGACGGCAAAACCTCCTGGCACCTTAGATAAGACGCCTATACATTATACCATCATTTTATGAAAAGTAAAGCCTAAAATTTTATTGATAAATGCCAGGAAATGCAGTATAATATCCAGTACGAAATTCTCTATAGCATGCCACCGCAGCATGGAGCAAGGCTGCACTAGTCGGGAAGTTAGCGGTGTCCTGTCACCTGCAATCCGCTATAGCAGGGATGAATTCCCGCCTGCGGGTGTGGGCTGTGCTGTCTGCCCCTGGAAAGTGGTGATGATGAATCGGTCTTGCGCAACGGAAACCCGTGAACCATGTCAGGCGGGGAACCGAGCAGCATTAAGCGGGACCTTTCGTGTGCCGCAAGGTCGCCGGTTCTGAGCTAACTCCCAGGGTAACGGGCATATCCCATTACACAAGGGCGGGTGTGCAGTCTTGCTCTGTTCTGCGGAAAAATTTTATCTGGCAAAGGAGGCGAGGACATGTATCAGGCCCTATACCGCAAATGGCGGCCCAAGACCTTTGACGACGTGGTAGGCCAGGAGCACATCACGGAGACCCTGAAAAACCAGATCAAAACCGGCCGGCTGTCCCACGCCTACCTGTTTACCGGCACCAAGGGCACCGGCAAAACCACCTGCGCCAAAATCCTGGCCAAGGCAGTAAACTGCCAGCACCCGGTGGACGGCAACCCCTGCAACGCCTGCCCCACTTGCCTGGGGATAGACGACGGCAGCATTTTAGACGTAGTGGAGCTGGACGCTGCCTCCAACAACGGGGTGGACAATGTCCGGGCCCTGCGGGACGAGGCGGTCTTTTCCCCCGCCTACGCCAAAAAGCGGGTCTACATCATTGACGAGGTACATATGCTCTCCACCTCCGCCTTCAACGCCCTGTTGAAGATCTTGGAGGAGCCGCCGGAACACCTGATGTTCATTCTGGCCACCACGGAGCTGCAAAAGGTGCCCGCCACCATCCTCTCCCGCTGCCAACGCTACGCTTTCAAGCGCATCCCGGCGGAGACCATCGCCAAGCGCATCGCCTATGTGGCGGAGGCGGAGGGGCTAAATCTCACCCCCAACGGAGCCATGCTCTTAGCCCGTCTGGCGGACGGGGCCCTGCGGGATGCCCTGTCCCTTTTAGACCAGTGCGCCACCGGCGATGTGATCGATCGGGAGCGAATCCTATCCGCCATGGGCCTAGCGGGTAACCTGGCTATGGAAGAGCTCTGTGCCGCCATCGCCCAAGGGGACACCCAGGCGGCCCTCTCCATTTTGGACCGGCTCTACCGGGATGGCAAGGAGCTGCACGCCGTTTTCAATGAACTGATGGGGCTCCTGCGGGACGCCCTGATCCACCAGCTCTGTCCCAAGGACGCCGGCGCCTTGATCAGCGGCAACCACGATACGCCCACTTTGGACCGGCTGGGCGCTGATTTTCCCGTGGCCCGGCTCCTCTACTGCATAGACAGTTTGGCCAACACCATCGGGGAGATGTCCCGGGGCGCAAACCGGCGGACATTGGCGGAACTCTGCATCATCGATTTGTGCGACCCCAGCTTGCGGGAGGACCCCAAGGCCCTGGCCGCCCGGGTCGCTGCGCTGGAGGCCGGCGCCGTCTCGGCAGCGCCGAAACGGCAGGCTGCGTCAGCCGCCCCGGCCCCCAAGCCGGAACCTGCTGTAACGCCGGCGGCGACAGACCTCCCTTGGGCGGAAACGCCGCCTGCACCGGTGCCGGAGCCCATGCCGGAATCTACACCAGAGCCTGCACCGGTCCCTGTACAGGAACCCGAGCCGGCCCCAAAGCAAACAATGGACAGCCCTCCCGGGCCTGCGGCCGATCCCTCGGCTCCAGGCGTATGGGACCGGGCGCTGGGGATTTTAAAACAGCAGATGGACACCTCCTTATACGTCCTCCTCTCCGGAGGCGGGGTTCAGGCGGCCATCACCCCCCAACACATTTCCCTGACGGCCCCGGACATTTTTACCAAAGGGCTTTTTGACGACCGGGCGATCCTAGACCAGATCCAGGCGGCGGTCCAGCAGGTCACCGGCGCCAAACTAACGGTCACCATCTCGCTCCAGGAGCCGGAGGTGCACACCGGCCCAGACAAATTATACGCACTCAGCCAATTTGGCGACATCATCAAATTTGAATAGGAGGCAGTTTCTATGGCAAAAGGCGGCGGATTCCGGGGCGGATTCCCCGGCGGCGGCATGAATATGAACATGATCAAACAGGCCCAGAAGATGCAGCAGGACATGCTGAAAATGCAGCAAGAGCTGGAGGAAAAGGAGTACACGGCTAGCGCCGGCGGCGGCGTGGTCACGGCTGTAGTCTCCGGCAAACGGGAGCTGGTGTCCCTCACCATTGACCCGGATGCCGTAGATCCGGAGGATGTGGAGATGCTCCAGGACCTGGTGGTGGCCGCCGTGAACGAGGCGTTGCGCCAGGCGGAGACCTCCATGAGCGAGGGGATGAGCAAACTCACCGGCGGCCTGAATCTGGGCTTTTAGGCCGGAAAAAAACCTCTCTTCTTTTCACAAAATAAAAAGGCCGGAAAAAATGGGAACATTTTTTCCGGCCTTTCGTCTTA
>CAZXRD010000040.1:2725-13118 GCA_964642465.1 uncultured Oscillospiraceae bacterium
TGGGAACATTTTTTCCGGCCTTTCGTCTTATAGGTGCTCACGGAGCAATGACTATATGGAAAAGGAGTTCGGAATATGAAAAAGAACGTATGGGCCCTGCTTATGGCCCTGTTCCTGATTTTGGCCCTGCTGGTCGGCTGCGCCGGCGGAAACGGCGGCGCAGCCGCCAGCCCCTCTCCCGAAGAGAGCCCCTCCCCCACCCCCAGCTTAACGGCTACCGAGATCTGGGAAGCCATTACCACCGAAGTGCCGGAGGAGAACATCCTGGCCTCCGCCATGGATTTGGACGAGGAGACACTGGAAGCCCTCTATGGCATTACAGCGGACCAGCTGGAATCCTACGTCTGCAAAGTCCCCATGATGAACGTCCATGCCTCTGAGGTCTTTATCGCCGTGGTCAAAGACGGGGAAATGGAGGCTGTGCAGGCGGGCATCGAGTCCCGGCTGCACAGCCTGGACGCCACTTGGTCCACCTATCTGCCGGATCAGTACACCCTGGTGCAGGACGCCCGCACCGTGGTCTCCGGCAACTACATTTTGATGGTTGTCTCCCAGGAGGCAGACGCTGTAGAGGCCGCTTTTAACACGGCTGTTGGCGCCTAAGCCAGCCTCCTCTAAAAAGTACATGCCTCTCTTCTCAAAAAGGGCCAGAGATTCTCCGGTCCTTTCCCCCTATTTGGACACCTGGACTAAACGATAGCATATCCCGCCTGGGCCAGGATCAGATGGCCTCGCTGTTCAGCTTGGGCCCCAACCCGCCCCAGTTTTTGATCCACGTGTCCCCGCTCTCCATTGTGGTGGCGGCCATCTCCTTGATCACCATTTTGATCTCTGCATGGATCCCCTCCCGGCGGGCCGCCCGCAGCACCCCCATTGAGGCCATCCGCCAGAGTGCGGACATCGCCATCCGGCCGGGCCGGGTACGCACCTCCAAACTCACCTACAAGCTTTGCGGACTGCCGGGGATACTGGCCCAGAAAAACTTCAAGCGCAACCGCCGGAAATACCGGGCCACGGTGCTGTCCCTGGCCATGAGCATCATCCTCTTTATCTCTGCCAGCGCCTTCTGCGACTACCTCACCAGCAGCACCACCGGCGTCATGGACGTATCGGAGTTCGACCTGAGCTACGAGAGCTCCATCGCCCCGGAAACCGAGCAGATCTTTGACCTGCTGTCCTCTGTGGACGGGGTCACCCAGTCCGCCTCCTACAAGGTGCTCTCCATGGTCATGGGTCATCGACAGCACGGACGACCAGCTGTCTGACCGCCTTGTGCAGGAGTACACCCAAAACATGGACGAGGCGGACAGCGCCGATGTGGGCATTGGGGCCTTACCTCTATGTCACAGACGACGCCACGTTTGAGGCCTATCTGGCCGCACACGACCTGGACATAGCCGACTATATGGACTCGGCCCATCCCAAGGTCGTTGCCATCGACAACCTGCAGCACCGGCCCACGGCGGAAGGCGGATTTGAAAATTACCACATCTTCGCCGACACGGGAGAAAAGGAGATCCCCCTCTACTACATGGTGGAGACAGAGGCGGAGGGCTGGGTGCGCTCCGACACCCCCGTATCCGTCACCATCGGCTCCGTACAGGACAGCCTCGCCTGGGGCGCCAACGACCATCTGGGCTATGGTCTCTGCATGCTGCTGCCGGAATCCATGGTCTCCGCCGTCTTCGGTGATATGGACATCTTCCAGGAAAGCTCCCGCTACGCCACCCAGTTTATGGCCTTCGCTGCAGATAACCCCGACGCCATCTGCGACGAGATGGCCTCCGCCTTAAATGCCCAGGGCCTCTCCTCCTCGCCCCTGTTCAACGTATCCAGCAGCCAGGAGACCACCCGGAACGTGGTGCTGATCATCAACGTGTTCTCCTACGGGTTTATCATCCTCATCGCCCTGATCTCCGTGGCCAACGTGTTCAACACCATCTCCACCGGCATCCACCTGCGGCGGCGGGAGTTCGCCATGCTGAAGTCTGTGGGCATGACCAACCGGGGCTTTAACGGGATGATGTGCTACAAATGCCTGCTGTACGGCTTCAAGGCCCTGCTTTATGGGTGCCCATCTCCCTGCTCATTACCTACGCCATCCATCTCAGCGTCACCAGCGGCTGGGAAATGCCCTTCCAGCCGCCCTGGACGGCGATCCTCATCGCTGTGCGCAGTGTCTTCGCCGTGGTGTTTGTCACCATGATCTACGCCATGGGCAAGATCGAGAAGGATAACCCCATTGACGCTTTGAAGAGCGAAAACCTCTAGCCTCCTCTCTTCATTCCCCCTTATATAGATCGTGCCCGGCGCCAAAAGGCGCCGGGCACACACGTTTTCCCGCTTTTATCGATTTTGCGCTCTGGCGGCCTGCACACGCTGGACCACGATGCCCCCCACGGCGCCTACAGCCGCCCCGGCCCCAAAGCCCACGAGTAGCAGCCCCGGCAGGTAGGCAAAGATGCCCCCGGTGCCTAAAATCAGCCAGCCGGCCAAAATCTGCCCCAGGTTGTGGCTGATGCCACCCAGGACGCTGGCGAACACCATAGATCGGCCGGTCTTTTCGCACAGCAGCATCACAAGAAAGCTGAGCACGCCGCCGCAGGCGCTGTAGAGGATGGAATAGGCGTTGCCGAAGAGCAGTCCGGTGATGAGGATCTTCACCTCCGCCAGCACCGCCGCCTGGTACTCCGGCAGCATATACAGCCCGCAGAGCACCACCAAGTTGGCCAGTCCCAGCTTGGCCCCCGGCAGCAGGCCGGAGAGGGGGATCAGGCTGTCCACCCAGCCCAAAATCAAAGTCAAAGCCAAAAGCAGGCCGTACAGCGCCACCTGCCTGGCCCGGTTTTTACCCGGCAATGGCATCCACCTCCTCGCCGCTGCCGCCGGCCACAGTGATCACCACCTGGCCCGGCAGGCAGACAATGCTCTCCCCCCGGTTTT
The DNA here is from genome assembly GCA_964642465.1 of uncultured Oscillospiraceae bacterium. Taxonomy (GTDB): domain Bacteria; phylum Bacillota; class Clostridia; order Oscillospirales; family Oscillospiraceae; genus CAZXRD01. Next base: position 5,669 of record CAZXRD010000040.1, read on the forward strand.
GAATGGGGCTGTGGTGCTGGCAGATCAGGTCCGGGCAGGTGGAGCCCTCCACCCAGGCGGCGCCGTCCTGGATCACCAGGGTCAGGGAAAAGCCCCCCGCCCCCTGGACGGGTAGGGTCCTGTCCTCCACCAGGAGCCAGCGGCCCAGCTCCTGGCCACCCACCGTGACAACCACCTGTCCCCCGGCGCTGCGGGGCAGCAGCAGCCATAGGAGGAGCGCCGCCAGCACAGCCAGCAAAACGGCAGCCTCCCCCTTGGTGAGAAAGCGCTTGCCCCTTTTGGTCTCTTGCTCCATGCCGCCCCTCCTTCCCTTGTTTTTCTCAGCATACCGGAAAATGCCCCGCCTGTAAACAAAAACCCGGCCCCGCTAAGCGGAGCCGGGTTTGCCAAATCTGCTGGTTATCTATCCAGGACCCGTGCCCGCAGGATGTCCTTGATGGAGCGGATCTGCCCCACAATCTCCTCGCTGGCTTTGCTGCCCAGGTCTAAAATGGTGTAGGCGTAGTCCCCACGGGACTTGTTCATCATGTTCTCCACGTTGATCCCTTCGGCACCAAAAATGCTCATAATCCCGCTGAGGATGTTGGGGATGTTCCGATGGATCACGCAGATCCGCTGGACGCCGGAGCGCTCCATCTGCACCTGGGGCATGTTCACCGAGTTGATGATGTTGCCGTTGATCAGGTACTCGGACATCTCCCGGGCCGCCATCATGGCGCAGTTGTCCTCGCTCTCCGGGGTGGAGGCGCCAATGTGGGGAGTGGCGACCACGTTGTGGGCGCCGGCCATTTTGACGTTGGGGAAGTCGGTTACATAGCAGGCCACCTTGCACTTGTCCAGGGCCTCCAGCATATCGTCGTCGTTCACCAGCTCGCCCCGGGCCAGGTTAATAATACGGACCCCGTCTTTCATATGGGAAATGGCCTCGGCATTGATCATGCCCTTGGTATCCGCCGTCATGGGGATGTGCAGGGTGATGTAATCGCAGTTTTTATAAATGGTCTTCAGATTGGTGGCGTGCTGCACGGAGCGGCGCAGGCCCCAGGCGGCGTCTACCGACAGGTAGGGGTCGTAGCCCAGGACTTTCAGCCCCAGCTCCACGGCGGCGTTGGCCACCTTGGCGCCGATGGCCCCCAGGCCAATGACGCCCAGGGTCTTACCAAAGATCTCCGGCCCAATGAAGGCGCTCTTGCCTTTTTCCACCTTGGCCGTGATCTCCGGGTCGCCGGCCAGGCCCTTCACCCACTCGATGCCGCCGATCACGTCCCGGGAGGACATGAGCATGGCGCAGATGACCAGCTCCTTCACCGCCTCCGAGTTGGCGCCGGGGCTGTTGAATACCACGATGCCCGACTCTGCACACCGGTCCAGGGGGATGTTGTTTGTCCCCGCCCCGGCCCGGGCAATGCAGCGCAGCTTGTCGCCAAACTTGTACTCGTGCATGTTGGCGGAGCGCACCAGGATGCCGTCCGGATTCTCCACAGCGTCGGATACGTGGAACAGCTCGTCATCCAGGGCGTTGAGGCCCACAGGCGAAATCTTATTTAAAGTCTTGATATTAAACATCTTTCTCTCCCTGCCCTCTCTTAACCGTTTGCCTTTTCAAACTTGGCCATGAAGTCCACCAGCTTTTCCACGCCCTCCATAGGCATGGCGTTGTAGATGGAGGCCCGCATACCGCCCACCAGACGGTGCCCCTTCAGGTTGGAGAAGCCCGCCGCCGTAGCTTCGCTGACGAACTTGGCGTCCAGCTCCTCGTTGCCAGTGCGGAAGGTGACGTTCATGTCAGACCGGGCTTCTTTCTCCGCTGCGGCGTGGAACAGCTTGCTGGTATCCAGATAATCATAGAGCAGGGCCGCCCGCTTGGTCTTTCTGGCCTCCATGCCGGCGATGCCCCCTTGGCTCTCCACCCACTGGAGCACCAGGCCCAGCATATAGATACACCAGCAGGGCGGGGTGTTGTACATGGAGTCTTTGTCCACCATGGTCTTGTAGTTCATCATAATGGGGGTGATGGGCATCTCGTGGCCAATCAGGCTCTTGTCAATGATCACCACAGTGAGGCCGGCCGGGGCCATGTTCTTCTGGGCGCCGGCGTAGATGATGCCGTATTTCGATACGTCCACCGGCCGGGACAGGATGTCGGAGGACATGTCGCACACCAGGGGCACGTTGCCGGTCTCCGGCACGTATTTCCACTCGGTGCCGAAGATGGTGTTGTTGGCGCAGTAGTAGAAGTAAGAGGCGTCCGGGCTCAGGCTCAGATTCTCCTGCTTGGGGATATAGGTGTGGTTCCGGTCGGAGGTATCCGCCGCAATGTGGATCTCCCCGTACTTTTTGCCCTCTTTCATGGCGATGTTGGAGAAATTGCCCGTCACCGCATAGTCCGCCTTGCCGGTGGCGGTGATCAGGTTCATGGGGATCATGGCGAACTGGAGGGAGGCGCCCCCCTGCAAAAACAGGATCTCATGGGTGTCCGGCACCTGCATGAGCCGTTTCAAATCCGCCTTGGTTTGGTCAAAGATGCTCTGGAACACCTTGCTGCGGTGGCTCATCTCCATCACAGACATGCCAGACCCGTGGTAATTGGTGATTTCGCTGCCGGCCTTCTCCAGCACCTCCAGGGGCAGCATGGACGGCCCCGCCGAAAAGTTGTAAATCCGTTCGTTTGACATTTTTGACACCAGCTCTTTCCCAAAATAGATTCGATTCTTCTTACTTCCTGCAACGATGGAATAGGATACTATTATATAATCATACGTTTCCCTTGTCAATTTTTTGTCAGGCCTGGCCCACAAGTCCGCCGTTTTCCACACCCAAAATCCGCACGGGAGCGACAATATTGTGCATATCCCTTATAGGGGCGGTAACCAAACAGTAGTTTTCACTGTGGCCGGTGGAGCGCCCGTCCTGCTCTGTCTCAAAGAGCACCTGGAGGGTTTTCCCCACTTGGCTCTGCAAAAAGGCGGCCTCCATCTCCGCCGCTGCGGCGCCGGCCACGGCGGCCCGCTCCTTTTTCACGGCGGCGGTCACCTGTCCCTCCATCTTGTCCGCCAGCGTCCCCGGCCGCCGGGAATAGGGGAACACATGGAGGGCGGAAAATTGGCACTGCCGGATGAAGGCCAGAGTCGTCTCAAACTCCGCCTCCGTCTCCCCGGGGAAGCCCACAATCAGATCCCCGGTGATGCCGCAGTTGGGGAAATACCGCCGCAGCCGCTGCACCACCTGGTAAAAAGTCTCCGTATCGTACCGCCGGCGCATCCGGGCCAGGGTTGCATCGCAGCCGCTCTGCAGGGAGAGGTGGAAATGGGGACAGAGCCCCGGCAGCCCCGCCAGGACCTGGCAAAAGGCCTCCGTAACGACCCGGGGCTCTAAAGAGCCCAGCCGCAGGCGCAGCCCCGGCGCCCCCCGCCCGGCGGCGGCCACCGCCCCATCCAGGCCCGGCCGGCCCGGCAGATCGATGCCGTAGGAGGCGATTTCAATGCCGGTGAGCACAATCTCCCGATACCCAGCCGCCAGCAGCCCCGCCGCCTGGGCCTCCACCTGGTCCAAGGGAAGGGAGCGCACCGGCCCCCGGGCATAGGGGATGATGCAGTAGGAACAGAAATTGTTGCAGCCATCCTGGATCTTCAGCATGGCCCGGGTACGACCCAAAAGCCCCCCAGCGGGGAGCGTCTCTATCTGCCGGCGCTTCATAGGGTCGTCCTGGCGCACCAGCTGCCGCCGCTCCTGGTACACCGTCTCCAAATCCTCTAAAAATTGCAGCCGGTGGCCGCTGCCGGCCACCAGATCCGCACCCAGGGCCGCCGTGTCCGCCGGGCTGATCTGGGAAAAGCAGCCGCAGACGGCCACCACCGCCCCCGGGTGGTCTTTCCGCACCCGACGCACCGCCTGGCGGGACTTCCGTCCGCTCTCCGCCGTGACGGCGCAGGTGTTGATAACCCAGACCTCCGCCTGGTCCTCCGGGCCCACCACCTGGTGGCCCCGCTCCGTCAGCAGGGTCTCCATGGCCTGGGTCTCGTATTGATTCACTTTGCAGCCTAGGGTAATAAACGCAACTCTCATAGGATATCCTTGACCTTTCCGGGCATTTCGATATAATTATACTGATTTTTTGACCCAGGTTCAAGAACAAAAGGATGATGCGCTTTGATGGAAGTATATCTGGACAACGCCGCCACGACAAAGGTCTCCCCCGCTGCGGCTGCAGCGGCTATGGAGGCCATGACGGTGTGCTACGGCAACCCCTCCTCCACCCACAGCGTGGGCCGGGCCGCCGGGAAGCTTTTGGCCAGCGCCCGCCAGGACGTGGCCGCCGCCCTGGGGGCAAAGCCGGAGGAGATCTACTTCACCGGCGGCGGCACCGAGGCGGACAACTGGGCCGTCTTCTCCGCCAGCTACCTGGGCCGGCACCGGGGCCGGCACATCGTCTCCACCGCCGTGGAGCATGACGCCGTCCTCCGCCCCCTGGCGCAGCTGGAGAGCCAGGGCTGGGAGGTCACCCGCCTCACACCGGACAAGACCGGGGCCATCACCGCCGCCCAGGTGCAGGCGGCCCTGCGGCCGGATACGGTGCTGGTCTCCGTCATGCTCTGCAACAATGAGACGGGGAACATCTTCCCCCTCCAGGAGATCGCCGCCGCTGTCCGGCAGAGGTCTCCCCACGCCTTGGTGCACACCGACGCCGTCCAGGCTTTTACCAAGCTACCCTTCATCCCCAAGGCCTTAGGGGTGGACCTGGTCTCCATCAGCGCCCACAAGATCCACGGGCCCAAGGGCTGCGGCGCCCTTTACATCCGCAGCGGGCTAAAGCTGCCCCCCTTCCAACAGGGTGGCGGCCAGGAACAGGGCCGCCGGGGCGGCACCGAGGGCATGGCCCAGATCGCCGCCTTTGCCGCAGCGGCTATGGAGGCCAAGGCGGCCATGGCGGAGACCTCTGCCCACATACAATCCCTCCACGATTTGGCGGTACACACCCTGCAGGCCGCTCTGCCGGAGCTGCAGATTCTGGGCGGCGGCCTGCCCCACATCTTAAACCTCTCCCTCCCCGGCTACCGCAGCGAGGTACTGATGAACTTTTTAGACGCCCAGGGCATCTGCGTCTCCCGCAGCTCCGCCTGCAAGAAGGGGGCCCGCAGCCATGTGCTGGAGGCCATGGGCCTGCCATCCCGGGTGATTGACGGGGCCATTCGGGTCAGCTTCTCCAAATACAACACCCCGGAGGAGGTCCGCTACTTCTGCGATGCCTTGATCCAGGCCAAAGCCCAGCTCCTCCCCGCCCTATAAACATAAAATGGCCCTGCCTTTTGAAAAGGCAGGGCCATTTTTATTCGATTCCCAAAAGCTTTGCCCCGTTGGCCCAGGGGATCCCTTGGCGATGGGGGACGGCTAGGGCCTCCTCCATGGCCGGGAGCTTCCCCAACACCAGGTCCGCCGGGGTATAGGGGTAGTCGCTGCCATAGAGGATGTGGTCCGGGGCCGCCAGGGTCTCTAAAATCGCCAGGCCCGCCGGCAGGGCGTCCCCGGCTATGTCAAAATACAGGCTGCCCAGGCTCTTTTCCACGTCTACAGCCTCCCCCTGGCCCTGCAAGGCCAGAAGCCGGGTAATCCCCGCCAAACGGCTGCAGATATTGGGCAAAAAGGCGCCGCAGTGGGGCACCACCACCCGCACATGGGGGTAGCGCTCCAAGGTGCCGGAGGCGATCAAGTTCACAACGCAGCGGGTGCTGTCCCCCAAAAACTCAAAGAGGGGCAACAGCTTCCCGGTAAAACAATTCTCCGGCACCGCCCCGGGCTTGGTGGGGTGCAAAATCACTACCGCCTGCCGCCGGTCCAGTTCCGCAAACAGGGGTTCCCAGTCCCCATTTCCGGGGTAGCTGCCCGCTGCATTGGTGGGGAGCTTTACCGCCGCTGCCCCCAGGGTGTCCAGGGCGTAACGGAGCTCTAGCAGGGCGGCGTCCATATCCGGCACCGGCAGGCTGGCGGCAAAGGCAAAGCGCCCCGGGTATCTCCCCTGTAGCTCCGCCGCCGCTTCATTAAATTGCCGAGCCAGGTCCGCCGCCTCCGCCCTATCCCCAAACCAGGGGTGGGGGCTGGAGATGGTCAGCAGGCTGCAGCAGATGCCGGCCCGGTCCATCATCTCCAGATGGGCCGCTGCATCCCAGGCCGGGGTGGGAAACCCATCCTCCAAAAGCCTGCCGTGTCTTTCCAGGGCCTCCACATAGACCTGGGGCAGGAAATGGGCGTGCATATCTAAAAGTTTCATGGGCTCTCCTCCTATCGAAACAGCTGCTCTACGGCCGGCTCAATGTCCTGGCTGGCAATGCCCCCATAGCCCAGCACCAGGGTGGGCGGCCCTTTATAGGCGCCGGTATAGTAGTCGGCCAGCTGGGCCACCCGGATCTGCCCTCGGGCCGCATTTTCCAGCACCCGGGCCATGGTGGGTGCATCCAGCTGGCACAACAGATGGATCCCCGCCCCGTCCCCGGAGACTTTGCCGCCCCGCTCCCGCAATAGGGTGGTGAGCAGGTCCCGCCGGTGGCGGTAGATGTTTTTTACCCGGTTTAAATGCCGGGCCAAATGCCCCCCGGCGATGAATTTGGTCAGGGTGTGCTGCTCAAACCGGGACACGGTAGAGGAGTAGTACCCCAGCCGCCGGCGGAAAGCCTCCATCAGCTCCATGGGCAGCACCATATAGGCGATGCGGATGGAGGGGGCCAAAATCCGGGAAAAGGTGCTGAGATAGATCACCCGCCCCCGGGTGTCCAGGCCCTGAATGGCCGGGATGGGCCGGGCAGAGAAGTGAAATTCGCTGTTGTAGTCGTCCTCAATGACATACCGCCCCGGTTTTTCCGCCGCCCAGGCCAGCAGGGCCGACCGGCGGCCCACCGGCAGGATGGCCCCGGTGGGAAACTGATGGGAGGGGGTGATGTAGGCGATGTCCGCCCCGCTTGCCTCCAAAGCCTCCGGCGGCAGGCCGGCAGCGTCCAGGTCGATGGGCACCGTCTGCCGCCCCGCCCCCTGGAGCACCAGCGCCGTCTTCCCGTAGCCCGGGTTTTCCAGGGCATAGACGGCGTCCTCCGGCAGCAGAGCCGCAAGTAACGTGAGCAGATACTCCACGCCGGCGCCAATCACAATCTGTCCCGGCTGGCACTGGACGCCCCGAAACTGGTGCAGGTACTGGGCAATGCTCTCCCGCAGGCACAAATCCCCCCTGGGGTCCCCGCCGGAGAGCAGGTCCGCCCCGGTGTACAGAACCTCCCGGCTCAGCTTGGCCCAGAGCTTGTAGGGAAAGGAGGGGATGTCCACCGCATTGGTGCGGAAATCATAGCGATAGCGCACCGCCGGCGTCTCCACCGGCGCTGCCGCCGCCTCCGCCGGCCGGGGCAGCAGCCCCTCCACCGCCGAGACATAGTACCCGCTGCGGGGCCGGGAGTAGATATACCCCTCC
>CAZXRD010000040.1:13218-14907 GCA_964642465.1 uncultured Oscillospiraceae bacterium
CTCCACCGCCGAGACATAGTACCCGCTGCGGGGCCGGGAGTAGATATACCCCTCCTGGAGCAGCATGGCATAGGCCTCTTCCACCGTGTTCTTGCTGACGCCCAGATGCTCCGCCAGGGCGTGTTTGGAGGGCAGCTTTTCCCCCCGGCCCAGGGCCCCGGCCATGATCTCTCCGGCGATGTGGGCGTAAATCTGCTGGTACAGGGGCGCCCCCTTGTCTTTTTCCAAGCCTATGGTGATGTTCTGCATATGCCTTTTCCTCTCTACGCCGGCCTATTTGTCCCCGGCTATGGTCACGCCGGTGTCATAACAGGTCCCATCCAACAGCAGATAGAGCCGCCAGTCCCCTGCAAGACCCCGCTTGCTGTAGGTGGCGGACTTGCACGCCGGGTGCGTGGGGATATAGGGCAGGCAGGAGCCCGCCGCCCGAGGGTCATGGGCGGTAGAAAAGTCCAGCGCCAAAGCCCGCTCCCCCTGCTGTAGATAGGGGACAACCTGGCTGCCGTCTGCAAAGCGGCCCAGGATGGAGAAATTGTCATAGTCCTCCAGCACATGGAGGCAGCAGTCCGCCGGCACCGCCAGGCCGGCCGCCGGCGCAGGCAGGTCTGCCGGCGCCATGGGGCTTTGAAACAGCTGGCCCAAACGCCGACCGGCCCCCAGGGTCAGATTGCTCCCCGGGGTGTACAGGTCCAGCTTGGTGGCCCGGTAGAAGTTTCCCTCCACCGTGAGCTCCCACAGCACCCGGTTGTCCCAGACCTCCACCGTCTGGCTGTAGACATCGTGGCTCCCGTACAACTCCGGCGGGACAAACCCCTCTACATTTTGGCCGTCCTTCCGTTGGATGCCCCCGGAGTGGACCAGGTACCGCTGGCCCCCGTAATACTCCACATTGCAGATATACTGGGAGTAGAAGGCAGGTCCCCGCTCCCGGCCGTAGAACCAGACCTGCTGGATCGTCCGGTTTTGCAAATCCATGCGGTAGCGCACGCCTCGGGAATAGTTGTCCCGGTTCGGCATATAGTGCGCCCGGTTTTTCGACCGCCAGTGCCCGTTGTCAAAGCAGAGCACATCCCCGTCCGGGGCGAGCAGCACGGCGTGCTGCTCGTACTGCCAGGCGAAGTCCTCTCCCACCGGGGTGAGGAAATAGGGCTGCATCTCCGCCGGCCAGCCCTCCGGATCGCCGATGATCCAGTTGATCTGCTCCGTGTCATAGTCGATGTTCACCAGGGCATCCATATGCCGGCCGGAGATCGTCAGGGAGTTGGTGTTTGGATCGTAAAACAGGGCGTTGTTGTGAAACCAGTCGTGGTGGCTCCAACTGCCGGAGGGGGCCGCCCCCACCGGCAAAAAGTCCTTGTAGCAGATCTCCCGCTTCACCTGGCCGTTTTCCCGGTCGATCTGGACGCACACATCCTCCACCGTATCCCCCGGCACCTTCTGGGTCAGCACCAGCAAATCCCCATTTTCCAACTCAATTTGATCGTGGTGGTACAGACCGGGGATGCGGTATTCGGCGTAGATCTTCCCCACCATATCCATCTCATACAGGCCGCTGGTGTTGTAGGGCGCCATCAGCTTCCGGTGGGTGCCGATCATAAAGTGCCCGTTTTGCAGCCGTTTGCCTGCAAAGGCCATGGGCTTGGTCAAATACCACCGCAGATCCCCCCGGTAGTCAAAGCCGGAGGGCAG
>CAZXRD010000041.1:0-14607 GCA_964642465.1 uncultured Oscillospiraceae bacterium
CAGAGCCCAGCCTGCGGGTGTCCCAATTTTAGCGCCGCTTCTCGCAAGGACAGGAGGGGGCAGTAACGATATCGTGCTTAAGATAAAAAGGGCTCTAACCCTTAAGGGTTAGAGCCCTTTTTCCTATGTTGCTTAATAGACAAAATCCGTCTCATGCGCCGTGCAAAGCGCTGTGCAACTTGGATTTCCTGCGCCGGTATTTACTTCACGGGAAGCGCACCAAAATAGTCAATAATCAGCCTGCAAACGTCCTTGCTGATTTGCCCCTGCTTATCCTTATTAAAGATCAGATAAAGATTTGCATATATCGGGCTTACGTCCTTGATTCTCAAACTACGTATTTTGGATCCAAACGCATACACTTTTGAGGCGTCTTCCGGCTGCAGGGAGACAAAGTTGCTGTTTTCAATTATGGACAGCTCATCCTTTGCACTGGTCGCATGGCTTCTGCTTTGCGAGGAGATACCGCATTGGTTCATCTTATAGCGGAGAAAATCCATTTTTGCTTCTCCTGCCCTCGATCCGATAAACGGCAGGGCATTCAATTCATCCAGCGTGATCTCCTCTCTGTCATAGTAAGCGTTTTGTGGACCGACGTATAAAACAAGTTCCTGGCACATCAGAACGTTGTAGCATAAATCAGGGTCGAGGTAAGATGCCCAACATATTGCAAAATCCATTTTTTGCGCTTTTAAACTCTCAATCAGATTGGCATAGGACATGCCCACATGGGAGAACCGCAGATTGGGATAGTGATACATGAGCACATCCATTAGCCCGGGGAAATTAAACAGACTGGGCGAAAAAACGGTCAGGGTTTGTTCCAAGTTCTGCCTTACTGTTTTGATTTCATCATTTGCTTCCTCGATGATTTCAAGAGCATGCTTGACTTTTCTGTAGTAGGTGTAGCCATGGTCAGTGAGTATGATACCTCGGCCGTCTTTTTTAAACAAAGGAAGCCCCAGGTGTTTTTCCAGGCGTTTTATTGCGCTACTCAGAGACGGCTGCGTAATGTGCAGAGCATTTGCCGCATTTGTGACATGTTCCATCTCCGCCGTAACAATAAAATACTTCAGAAGCTCAAGGTCCATGCTTTCCCTCCTTTGGAAGCGTTCAAGGGTGGGTTTTAATAGACTGCAACAGATCAATCAAGCAATTATATGCCCTGGTCTATATATATGCTTTCCATATCGGCGTATCTCTGATTTGTTATATCATTTTAACATTCAAATTGGAGTTTTGCAACCCGTTCTTATATAATTAACACAATTAATGCATGCATGAGATTTCCTGGCAAAGAAAACCACCACGCAATTTTTATATTTTATATAGGGAGTGATCACGTTGCATATTGGAGTTGACATTGGCGGAACGTTTACAGACCTTGTGGCCGCCGAGGACAGCGGGAAGCTCATCAACAGCAAGGCCTTGTCCACCCCCGAAGATCAGTCTATCGGCATCATGGAGTGTTTGCAAAAGGCCCAGCTCGACCTTTCCAAAGCTGAACTTTTCCTCCATGGGAGCACTGTAGCCATAAATACAGTACTGGAACGCAAAGGCGCTAAAACGGCGCTGGTAACAACCCGGGGGTTCCGGGATGTGTACGAAATCGGTCGCTGTAACCGTACGGAGAGCTATAATCTCTATTTTCACCGGCCTAAGCCACTTATTCCTCGGCATCTGCGCTTTGAGGTGTCCGCACGGATGAACTATAAAGGCGAGATCCTCAGACCCCTAGAGGCCAGCGAGCTGGACAGCATTATAGAGACCATGAAGCAGGAGAAGGTGGAATCGATAGCGGTTTGCCTGCTGCACTCTTATGCAAATCCCGCACATGAGCGGCAAGTGGCAGAAATCCTCAAGGAAGCGCTGCCCGACGTATATGTGACCATATCGTCTGACATTATGCGGGAGTTCCGGGAATACGAACGCACTTCCACAACCGCTTTGAATGCCTACATTGGCCCCATTGTGGTTAAATATCTCACAAGCTTGGAAAATCGGCTGCATGAAAGCGGCTTTGACGGAAAAATGTTAATGATGCAGTCCAACGGCGGCGCCATGAGCGTGGAGACTGCAAAGAAGATGCCGGTGGCAATGATGGAGTCGGGGCCGGTTTCAGGCGTTGCTGGTGCCATTCAGGTTGGCAGGGCGTTAGGGTATTCCAACGTCATCTCCTTCGATATGGGCGGCACCACGGCCAAGACCAGCCTTTCGAAAGATGGAAAACTACAGTATACGACCAACGGCTACTACATCGGCGGGTATGCCAGTGGCCAGCCCATGATGCTGCCTGTGGTAGACATTGTGGAAGTAGGTGCCGGCGGCGGCAGCATTGCCTGGATTGACGATGCGGGCTCACTAAAAATCGGCCCCATCAGCGCCGGCTCTGTGCCCGGTCCGGTCTGTTACCGCCGGGGCGGCCAGGAACCGACCATCACAGACGCCAACGTGGTGTTGGGGCGCATTGGCAGCTTGCTTGGCGGGGAAATGACCATGCAGGCAGATGAGCCGAGGCGGGTCATCAAGGAGAAAATCGCAGATCCCCTGGGAATTACCTGGGAGGAAGCGGCGTTTGGCATTGTCGAGATTGCCGACGCATTGATGTCCCTCGCCCTGCGGGAAATCACAGTGGAAAAGGGCTATGACCCCCGGGATTTCGTTATGGTTGCCTCCGGCGGGGCAGGCCCCCTGCATATCCTGTCCCTGGCCAAACAGCTTGCCATTCCGGTTGTCATCATTCCCAACCTCCCGGGACAGTTTTCTGCACTGGGTATGCTTATGAGCGACCTGCAACATAACTACGTCCGCACCTATTTAAACGCCTTTGATGAATGCGATTTTGGACAGTTAAATGCTGTTATCGATCAAATGATTGAAGAGGGCAAGGAGGTGCTCCTGAGCGAAGGCGCACAGCCCGATCAGCTGCGTATGCAGTCGTTCCTGGATATGCGTTATATGGGCCAGGAGTATACCATTTCAGTGCCGCTGGGCGACGAGGAATTGCATGAAGATGACCGCATTACGCTCAAGGATCGCTTTGATGAAATGCACCTGCGTATTTACGGGCATTCTGCGAAAGACGAAAAAGCGCAGATTGTTGCTGTGCGCTTGATCGCCGAAGGCGTGATCGGCAATAAGGATCTCACATCCAACGGCCGTGAAATGGCGGGCAGCGGCGAGCCCTATGCCGAAAGGGAAGTCTATTTTGACCGCAAGACCGGTTTCGTAAAGACGCCTGTTTACAAACGGGACAATTTCTATGCCGGCCAGGAGTTTGTAGGCCCTGCGATTATAGAAGAATATGCCTCCAACACGGTCGTGTACCCAGGCGACCGAGTACGGGTAGATGCTACAGGCAATATTGTCATCCATGTGAACTTGGAAAATGGGGGTGAAGTTTAATGGCAAACAAAGTCGATCCAATTACACTGGAGGTTGTGCGCAACAACCTGATTGCCAACGCTGAAGAGATGGCTACCGTGCTTATGCGCACATCATATAACATTATGATCTTTGAGGCCCAGGACTTCTGTGTGGGGCTGTTAGATGAAAATGGGGATCTTATGGCCCAGAACAAGGGCGGACTGCCCATCTTCCTCAGCGATCTAAGTGTAGCTGTCAAGGACGGCATTGAAAAGTATGGCAAAGAAAACTTCAAGGAAGGCGACGTCTTCCTCATGAACTACCCCTGGGTATGCGGGCAGCACCTGAACAATGTAGTGGTGTATTCCCCGGCGTTTTACAATGGTGAATTGATCGGGTTCCCAGTGACCCGTGCCCATTGGATCGATATCGGGGGTGCCAATGTGGGCTTTTTCGGACGCTCGACGGAGATTTATTCCGAGGGCCTGCAGTTCCGCTCTATCAAACTGTACGACGGCGGCGAGCCAAACGATCAGGTGTTCCAGATGATTCATGACAATCTGCGGTTCCCGGATGCTGCGCTTGGGGACCTACGGGCCCAGATTGCCTCCTGCCGCATCGGGGAACAGCGCCTGCAGGAGCTTGTTGCCAAGTATGGCAGCCAGACCATCCGGGACTGCGTACATACGATATGGGATCAATCTGACCTGCTGACCCGGCAGGCGATCCGCAAAATTAAAAATGGCGTCTACTACGCCGAGAGCTTGATTGACAACGACGGTGAGGATCTGGACGTTCCCATTCCTATAAAAATTAAGGTCATTGTAGAAGACGAAGAAGTCACCGTTGACTTCAGCGAAATTGTCCCCCAGGTCAAGGGCATTATCAACTGCGGCCGTTCTGGCGGCCTTGCAGCTGCAAAAGTGGCGCTCAAAAATGTTACGCTGCCTTTCCTGCCGGTAAACGAGGGCTGTTTCCGGGCGCTGAAGATTATCCTGCCCGAGGGGACGATGCTCAGCGCAAAGGCGCCTTCCCCCCTCAGCGGGTGGAGCGGCACATTGCCCACCGTCATCGACACGATTATCAAGGCCTTTGCCCCGGCCATGCCGGACTTTATACCGGCAGCACATAAGGGAGACATGGGCGGCACCACCATCTATGGCTACAACCCCCGCAACGACCAGCGGTATGTATCCATCAACATATACGGCGGCGGCTGGGGCGGCAGGCCCACGGAAGACGGGGAAAATGTGGCCCAGTCGATCTGCCAGGGCGGCGTGAAAAACGTGCCTGCCGAGGTGGAAGAAACCTATTATCCCTTTCTGATTGAAAAGTTCGGCCTGCGGGAAGGCAGCGGCGGGGCTGGCAAATTCAGAGGCGGTATGGGTGCCGATCAAATCGTCACGGTGTTGGAAGATGCCTCTGCCAACTTTGCCATTGACCGGCAGCTCTGCCCGCCCTGGGGCCTGTGGGGAGGCAAACCGGCGGAAAGCTCCAAAGCCTTTGTACGCCAGGGGCCGGACGAACCCTGGGTACCACTGGACAAGGCCACCGGTTTCCACATTAAAAAGGGTGGCTCCGTGCGGTTCCTCACCGCCGGCGGCGGCGGCTTTGGCGACCCGAAAGAGCGGGATCCAGAAAAAATCAAATGGGATTTGAAAGAGGGGTATATCACCCCAGAGCAGGCCAGAGAGGATTACGGATACACAGGGTAATGCACATGCTGTGTATCCAGGGATGAATAAATGCTGCATGGAGATAGATAAGTATGAAGGATATGCAATCAGAAGCTGAAATCAGATGTTCCATGCTGCGCAAGGAAATGCAGGAGCAGGGGGTCGACATTCTGGCGCTGTATAGCGCCCCATGGAAGCCGGAGATCGTCCATTATGTGTCCAATTACCGGCTTTTTGGCCCCTGCGCATGCGCCCTGTTGCCCCTGGAGGGCGACCCGGTGCTGTTCATTGCAGACACCGGGGACTACAACAGGGCGAAGGCCACCGCCTGGATTGCAGATGTGCGCATAACAGGCGGGATGCACATGGAGGCGGTGGCCGCAGCCGCACACGGCCTTGGCCAGTCGGTGGCCATTGCGGGCCTGGAGACCATGAACCGGAGTCAATACGCTGCTTTCGCCGCTCTTTTTGGCGAGGATCAGGTTCGCTCCGGGTGGTCCATTCTGGACAAAGTGGCATTGATCAAAACACCCGCCGAGATCGAGCTACTGCGGGCATGTGCGCCGATTGCGGACAAAGGTGTCCTTGCCATGGTCCAGGGAGCGCAGATTGGGGTCAAGGAGTATGAGCTGGCGGCCCGCATCAACTGTGCAATGATGGCGGAAGGCGCCGATGACAACTTCCAAATGACCTCCATTGGCAGCAAACTCTCCTGTATGCATGTCCCCGGAGAAAACGTCCTGCAGAGGGGGGACTTTGCCCTTGCGGAAATAACCCCCTTTCAGGGCAGCATCACCTATGCGGTGCAGCAGTGCAGGACCGTCAAAGCGGGGAAGGCGACAGACGTCGAAAAAAGCTGTTACAGCATGCTGGTGGAGGCTCTGGAAAGTGCCCTTGCCATCATCAAACCGGGGGTTCGGGCCAAAGATGTTGCCCTGATACAAAACCAGGTGATCGGCAGGTACGGCTATGAACAATACTGCAATCCGCCGTATATGCGGTCCCGGGGGCACAATCTCGGGCTCGGTACGATAGAGCTGACAGTTGACAACGAGATGGAACTGCGGCCAGGCATGAGCATCGTGGTGCATCCAAACCAGTTTACGCCGGAGACGGGCTATCTCGCCTGCGGTATGCATATTCTAGTAACTGAAACCGGAATCGAGCGTTTGAGCGCACTGCCTGCAAAGCTGTATGAAGTCGAGGTGGACGGCGTATGAGCATATTAAGCGTTCCGACAGTCATACGTGGGCGGCATATCTGGGACACACTGCGTATGCCTGCAGAAGAATTTCATATCCGCCGCAGCAAGATGTGTGCGCTTCTGGCCGACCGGGAACTGGACGGGGTTATGTGCTATGCCGACAGCGCCGGCGGCGGCTATGTGGAGTATTTTACAAACTACAATTGTGTGCAGACCTTTACCAATGCCCTCTTTCTCTTGCTTGCAGATGGAAACTGCTGCCTCATTGCAAGTGTGCCCGGACGGGATGTGGAGCGGATTCAAAACGGGTTTATCCCGGGAGACATTGCTGTGCTGCCGGCCGGCATGTCCCCGTTGGCATGTGACCATCTGGGACAAAAGGCGGTAGAGTACCTGGCGTCGAAGGGGCTCACAGAGAAACGGTGGGGCGGGATCAACCTAAACCGTTGCCTGCGCCGGGTGGCCGAGGATCTGGAAAGCGCCGTACCCGGTATAGTGGACCTAACCGACGCATTTGAGGCAATGCGCAGCAGAAAGACAGCGACAGAAATCGGGGTAATCAGCCAAGCGGCGGCTTTTGCCCGCCAGGCGGCGCTGGATTTGGCACGTGCCTACCGGAAAGGTGCGGATGAGTGCGCTGCGGCAGCGGAGGTGGATCGGCTGATTCGATACGCAGGGGCGGAGGATGTGCAGCTGTTTATCGGTACGTCTGCAAGCGGCGGATACCTGCGCCAGCCTCAAAAACGGCGGCTGGAAGCGGGCGAAATTGTCAAGATCCTGTGCCAGGTGCAATATCTCCGCTATAGAGGGGTGTTTGCAACGACTGCGGTTGTAGGCGGCGGGGAGGACGACGTTTCCAGACGCATAAAACAGCATGCCGATACCTTTGACCGGATTGCCGCTCAAGCGGTGGCTGGGACGGCGTGGAGCGAAACGTGGAAAACGGCGTTTGGCATTGAGACGAATACGCATTCCGCAATACAGGGAATAGGGCAAGATCTGTTTGAAATGCCGCAGGACTGCTGTGCGCCTGTGCGGCTTGAAGGAAATATGGTGCTCAGTGTTCTGCTGGAGTCAAATGAGGACTGTGCGATTTTCGCAGACACAATCCTTTGCACAAAGAAAGGTGCTTTTTCCCTGAGCGGGCGGGCAATGCCAAGCTTGGAGCTATAAAAACGGGCAGCAGCGCCTGCAAATACGGAAAAATGCCTCTGTTGCTATTGACAACTATAATATAACATATTATAATACTTACTATAATATTTTTTTATAAAGATATTGTCAAAATATGAGGTTGGTGAATATGGGAACAAGCGCAAAAAAGCTTTTGGCTTATGTGGGGACATGGCCGTTGACAAGGCAAAGCCCCTCAAATCCCCTCAAGTCGGGCATCCACGTGTTTGAGGTAGATCAGGAAGACGGGAGCTTTCGTGCAATACAGTACTGTGAGACAGATCAAATGGCCAGCATGACCTGTTTCTCACCGGACGGACGGTTTCTCTACGCAACGGATGAGGATCGAAATACAGGGGGGCGTTTTGTTGCCGGCGGAAGCGTCCTTGCCTTTGCGATAGACGGCGATACAGGGCGGCTCTCCTTTCTAAACGATCAGCTGAGCATTGGCGCTTGCCCGACATACATAAGTACGGATAAAAGCGGACGGTATGTTTTTGTCGCCAACCACGGCACAAAAGAACGTCTGATCCGCTCAAAGCGGCTGGCGAATGGCCGGTTTGCCGTTGGGACCATCAGCGATGAGGGATCCACCGCCATGTTTCGCATCGAATCCGATGGGTCCCTGTCCGAGGCTGTGGACGTCGTCGCATTTCCTGACGTCAGCACGACGACTGTGCCAATTGCAATCGGTGTCCATGCCCATTGCGTGATCCCCGATCCATCCAACCAATTTCTTTTGACCTGCGAAAAGGGCGGCGATCGGATCTATGTACACCGGATTGATTTCGAAAATGGCAAGCTGATCCCGGCGGAATACCCGTTTTTCACAACACAAGCGCATGTGGCGCCAAGACACGCTGTTTTTCACCCGAGCCTTCCGTATTTCTTTGTCTGCAATGAAATTGGAGGTTCCGTGGGCTCTTACAGCTTTGATCAGGAATCCGGACGCATAACCCAGCTCGATATCAAGTCTACCTTTGCTGACAGTTTTGGCCAATTTGATGGGCTGAACGCAGATATACAGGTGCATGGAAATGGGAAATTCCTCTATGTCTCCGTCCGGACCGGGACACTGTTTTTCCCAAATCCAAAAGGTACGCCGCCGGGCTATATCGCTGTGTTTTCCATAGATCCTGCCAGCGGTGCCCTTACGCTTATCCAGCGCTTTGAAACGCTGGGGGAAAACACAAGAGCCTTGGCCTTTGATCCCACGTCCCGGTTCCTTTATGCTTGCAGCATCAAGGATGACATGGTTGTCAGGTATTCCTGTGACCCTGCCTCCGGACTCCTTTCGTCCCCGCAGCAGGTTGCACAGGTAGTATGTCCGTCCAGCATCCATTTCCTTGCTTTATAAAATCCATTCATAACCGTACAAAACCGTTGGATTGCATTAGAGATAGCCCTGAAAAGGGTGTCCAAAAGAGATGTTTGTGTGAGTGCAGGCTGCGAAAAAATATTGGGGTGATGTTGCATGGAGTCAAAAAAGATCCTCGAGCTAAAGGATGTGGTCAAGATCTTCCCAGGCGTCAAGGCGCTGGACGGGGTGAATTTTGATTTGTACGCTGCGGAGATCCATTCTCTTTGCGGGGAAAACGGTGCAGGGAAATCCACGTTGATCAAGGTTATGACCGGTGCGCATCCCCGGGACGGCGGGCAATACCTGATTGACGGGAAGGAGGTTTTTTTCTCCTCTACTTATGATGGTATCTGTGCCGGTGTATCTTGCGTTTATCAGGAGTTATCTATTGCGCCCCAGCTGGATATAGCACAGAACCTGTTTATTGGCAACCTTCCTGTGAAAAACAAGCTCATAGATTATAAAACCCTCTATATGCGTGCCCAGGAGATACTTGAGGAGCTGGATATGAGGGATTTATCCCCCAAAACGCTGTGCGGTTCCTTATCCGTGGGTCAGCAGCAGATGATCGAGATAGGCCGTGCCCTGACCCGCAACGCCAGAGTCATCATCATGGATGAACCCACTTCCTCTTTGTCCAAGGCGGAGACAGAGACCCTTTTTAGAATCATTATGAAGCTGAAGGATAAAGGCATCAGCATTGTGTACATCAGCCACAAGCTGGATGAGGTGATGTATTTGTCTGACCGCATCACAGTGATACGTGACGGGAACAACATCATCTCCACTAGGAAGGAGGACACCACGCAGGAGGAGCTTATCGCTAACATGATAGGCCGTCCGCTGGAGAATCTCTATAACAAGACGCCCACCGAGGTAGGCGACGTGGTGCTGGAGGTCAAAAATCTTAGCCGCACAGACGTTTTTGAAGACGTGTCTTTCAGCGTCCGTGCCGGGGAGATTGTCGGCTTCTTTGGGTTGGTGGGCGCCGGGCGCAGCGAGATCATGCGGGCCGTCTTCGGCGTGGATAAGTATGACGCCGGGGAAGTGCTTATAGCGGGCAAACGCCTGCGCAAACATTCGCCCAGCGGCGCTATTCGCTCGGGCATCGGTTTCTGCACAGAGGACAGAAAAAAGGAAGGGCTGATGCTCCAGCTGTCCATCCTGCTGAACATGACCCTTGTTAAACTCTCCAACTTCGCTCGGGCCGGTTTTGTCAACAAGCATATACAGGAGGATGCGGCGCTGAAGTATGTGGACAGCATCTCTATCAAGACACCCTCGGTGGAGCAATTTGTGGGCAACCTGTCCGGCGGCAACCAGCAGAAGGTTGTGGTTGCCAAATGGCTGATGACCGATCCGAAAATGCTCATCGTAGACGAGCCTACAAGGGGTATAGATGTGGGATCCAAAGCCGAAATCTACGGTTTGCTCAATGATTTGGCCAAACAGGGCGTGGCAATAGCTGTGGTATCCTCCGAGATCGAGGAGATCATGGGCATATGCGACCGGGTTTTAACGGTCTTCGAGGGCAGGATCACTGCCGAATTCCAAGTAAAGGGCCTTGACCGGGAGAAGGTGCTGGCCGCCGCCATCGGACAACCGATAACAGCAGGGGGAGTGTGACATAGGATGAGCGAGCTGAACACGCAGGGCAAGGTAAACGTACTGAGAAGAGGATGGGAAAAATTTTCTTCCCGCAACGGCAGCTACGTTTTCATTGTGATGATCGTCTACATAGCCTTAATCAGCATTCTTGCGCCCTTCATTACCGGCGGACAATTTTTAACATACACCAACATCATGAATGTCTTCCGGCAGCAGAGTTATATCGGCATCCTCGGCGCAGCCATGACCTTTGTGATCATCACCGGGAACATTGACCTCTCTGTAGGCAGCCTGATGACGCTGCTGGCTGTTATCTGCGCTCGCATTACCCAGACCGATCCGGTGGCCGCCATTTTTGTGACGCTCCTGCTGGGTTTGCTGTGCGGCGCCATCAACGGGGCGCTCGTGGCAGGGCTGAAACTCAACGCATTCATCTCCACCATAGCCATGGGCTCTATGTATGGGGCGCTTACCTTGGTAATAGCGCCAGGCTCTACAGTCCGGGCTGAAGAGCCGATATTCAACACCCTGGGGAGTGGATTTGTTTTCAACTACATCCCCGTCTCCGTGATGATCATGATCGTCTTTATCGTTGTGCTGGGGATTATCCTCAGCAAGACCACCTTTGGCCACCGGCTGAAGGCCATCGGCGCCAACCCTGTGGCCGCCCGCTTTTCCGGTATACGGTCCCAGCTGCACATCTTTGTGAACTACTGCCTGATGGGCTTCTCTGTGGCGATCGCATCCATCCTGTATGTGGCCCGGTCCGTGGCAGCCAACCCCCAGCTCACCTCTGGGGCAGAGATGGAGGTGGTCATGGCGGTGGTCCTGGGCGGATGCACCATCAAAGGAGGCAAAGGTTCCGTGTGGGGAACCACGATAGGCTTTCTGTTCATGGGCTTCGTCTCCACAGGATTCACTTTCCTTGGTCTGAGCACCTATATGCAATGGATTATCCTGGGTGTAGTCCTGATTGCTGCACTGGCAATGGACTCTGCCCGGGGGCGCAGCTAATGAGAGGAGGGAGAAGCCGTGCCATTAAAAAGCAAGAAGCAAAGCAGGCTGCTTGTGGACTTTATTAAAAACCAAAATGCAATTATTATTCTGGTTCTCCTAGTTGCTTTTTCCTCTCTGTTTGTGCAGGGCATGACGAGGCAGTTCAGCTCCGTCCTGGTAGAGTCTAGCATTTATGGCGTCATTGCTATCGGCCTGTCAGTGGTGCTGATCAGCGGAAACATGGACCTCTCCGTAGGCTTTCAGGCCGCTATTTGTGCGATCCTCACCGTCGCAGCGTATAACATGACCAACGGCTCTTTGGCCGCAGCCCTGGTGCTGGCCATATTGGCGGGCGCCGCTATGGGTGCCATCAACGCCTTCACCGTGTTGAAGCTGGGTATCTCCCCGCTGATTGCCACCATAGCCTCCAACTACATTTTCCAGGGCGTGGTGTACTACTTTACCCGCAACGGAGCCTACTACCCGGAAGGCGACCTTCGCCAGTCCCTCCAGAATGCCCTGGCGAAGAACCAGCTGTTTGGCATAGAGGCGTTGACGGTCACCGTGCTGATATTCATCGCCTTGCTGATTGTCCTGTACTTCTTTATGAAAAAGACCCGCACCGGTGTGAGCTTTTATATCGTGGGGGATAACGCCGAGGCCGGGCGGCTGGCGGGGATCAATATTGACAAAACAAAGGCAATTGCCTATATTATCTGCGGCGTGTGCTGCGGCATAGCGGGCGTGTTTTTGGCCTCCCGCTCCGGCGCTGCGATCTACTCCCAGGGCGAGGGCAAGAACATTTTTGCCATATCCGCCTGTGTAATCGGCGGGGTGAAGATGGCCGGCGGCAAAGGTACGATGGTAAACGTCCTTTTAGGCGTGCTCATTATGCGCCTGATCTCCACGATTATGAACCAGATGCTCATTCCTACCGCCTGGGTGGACTTCATCTCCGGCGCCCTGCTTGTGGTTATTCTGATCATTGACAAGTTTACCGCCGTCAAAAAGACCTGAGATGCCCCTGCTTTCTGGAACGGAAATAGAGAGCGCATCTATACCTCTATAGATATGGGACTGATTTTTGCAACCGACCCTTGCACCGCAACCCCTTCCCCAGTGTTTGGGACGTGGTATGGGGAAAAGGTATGGCAATCTGCCACGCTGTATCCCATGAATATATTGCAGTAAGCAGTAATAGGAGGAATGTAAAAATGAAAAGACTTGCAGCCCTGATTCTCGCACTGTTGATGCTATTCTCGTTCGCTGCCTGCGGCCAGAATGCCGACGATGGAGATGCATCCGACAACACAAGCACGTCGCCGGATACCAGCGACAACGTGGATCCCGATGACGAAACGCCTTCTACCGAACCTTTGACCATTGCGTACTCCTGTATTTCCTATTCCCTGGCGCCTCTGACCACGGTTTTGGCCGACAATCTTAGAGAAGCTGTAGAGGCCGAGGGGTGGACCTTTAATATGCTGACCGCCGAGGGCGACACGGAGTTGCAGGGAGAGCAGGTCTCCCAGCTTGTCTCCATGCAGCCCGACTATCTCCTGCTATTTGCCGGCGACTCCACGCTGGCCGTAGACTGGCTGGAAGAGGCTGCCGCCAATGATGTGCCGGTCATCCTGCTGCAGGTTCCTGTTACCGGTGGCGAGGATAACTCCCTGTGTTTTGTCGGCACGGATAATGAGCAGGTAGTCGAATCTGTCTATGAGTATATGATCGAGCAGAACCCCGATACCGAGCTCAACATCGTGCAGATTGCCGGCGTTCCCACACAGGTCGACTACATTATCCGTACCAGCACCTTTGCCGAGCTGGCGGCGAGCAATGACAACCTGAACCTTCTGGGCGACATTGCCTGGGCTTACTCCAGCCGTGCAGACGCCCAGACCGCCATGGAGAATTTCCTGACCACCTATGGGGACCAGATCGATGTGGTTATGGGCTATGCAGACAACCTGACGTTGGGGGCCTGTGCGGCTCTGGACGAGGCGGGGAGAGACGATGTGCAGGTCTATTCCATCGCCTATTCCATCAACTCCTATGACGCCGTGGCCAAGGGGCAAATGGTTACCGTGCATATCTCCACGGCCAGCGTGGCTGAAAAGACCGTGGACTGCATTTTGGCCAACGAGGCCGGGGAGACCCTGGATTACGAGCAGTACATCGACTGCCCGGTCATTGACGCCTCCAACATGGACCAGTACGAAGCTGAATATTAAAGGCAAATTTCCATATCGTGTGTATCCACTTCCGGGGAAATACCCCGGAGGTGGATTTGATAAAAGAGGAAAACATTGCGTATGATGGGGACTGACATGCCATGAAAAAAATTGATTTTGAAAGCCATTACTATACGCAGGCCTTCATAGACGTGGTTTCTGCCAGGCAAGAGATTCCATACTATGACGCCAAAACGGGAATTATCTACCACGGCGGTGGAGAAGATGGTTATTTGCCCATAGGCAAAATCCTCTCTGCGCTTATGGAATTGGGCGAAAAACGGATTGCGGACATGGATGAGGCCGGGATTGACAAGTGTTTTTTAAGCGTCTCTCTCGGCATAGAACAATTGGAGACGCAGCTGAGCAAAGAGCTCGCCATGGCCAACCACGATGCACTTGCTGCACTTGTGGAAAAATACCCGGGACGCTTTGGGGGCTACGCTGTGTTGCCCATGCAGGATATAGATTTTGCCGTCCAGGAACTTACCCGCTGTCACGATCAGTTGGGCCTTTTCGGCTGGAATGCCTTTTCCAACTTCGGGGACCTGCGGTTGGATGACGAAAAATGCTTCCCGGTACTGGAAAGAGCTGCCCAGCTGTCTATGCCGGTATACATACACCCTGCGATACCGCACATTGCCGACCTCCACGGTTACGGCCCGGGCATGGTCACTTCCGGCCTTGGTTTTGCCATCGACGTCTCGATTGCACTGATGCGCATGATCTACGCCGGTATCTTTGACCGTCTGCCGAACTTGAAAGTCATCATTGGGCATCTTGGGGAGTGTTTTCCGATGGTGCTGCGCCGTACGGATGACGCACAGCGTGTGCAGAGTTTTGCCAAAAAGGCAAAAAATCAGAAACTTCCGAGTGCGTATTTCCAGACAAACGTTTGGGCCTCCACCAGCGGCAATCTCCTAGCGCCTGCATTTCACTGCGCAAAAGAAATTTTCGGCATTGAGCATATCCTGTTTGGCACGGACTACC
>CAZXRD010000042.1:0-14350 GCA_964642465.1 uncultured Oscillospiraceae bacterium
TTTTTTAGAAAATGGATGATAGAATGAAATTTGATGAACTGAAGCTGATCCCCCAACTGGAAGAGGCTGTGGATGCCGCCGGTTATACAGAGCCAACCCCCATTCAAGAGGCCACCATTCCCATCGTTTTGGATGGCTTGGATGTATTGGGCTGCGCACAGACCGGCACCGGGAAAACCGCAGCCTTTGCACTTCCCATTTTGCAGCGGCTATATCTTTCACCGCTTGACATTCCCCAGGGGCAAAAGCGGCCCATCCGGGCGCTGATCCTCACCCCCACTCGGGAGCTGGCCCTGCAGATCTATGAAAACTTTGTACTCTATGGCAAAAAATTGCCTCTACGCTGTGCCGTCATTTTTGGCGGTGTCAGCCAGAACCCGCAGGTAGAACGTCTTCAAAAGGGCGTAGACATTTTGATTGCTACCCCTGGCCGTTTAAACGACTTGATTGGTCAGGGCTTTATTCATTTGCAACAGCTGGAGATTTTTGTGCTGGATGAAGCGGACCGGATGCTGGATATGGGATTTATCCACGATGTCAAGCGGGTCATCGCTCAGATCCCCACCAAGCGGCAAACCCTGTTCTTTTCCGCCACCATGCCGCCGGAAGTGGAAAAACTGGCCGTTCAAATTCTACAAAATCCGGCCAATATCAAGGTGGACCCTGTGACCAGCACCGTGGATGGGATCAACCAGACAATGTATTTTGTGGACAAGGTAAATAAACGCCGGCTATTGGCGTGGCTTTTAAAAAAGCCGGAGGTGCACAGCGCCCTGGTCTTTACCCGCACCAAACACGGGGCGGACCGTGTGGCTCGGGATTTGACCCGCAACGGCATACCGGCTATGGCCATCCACGGGGACAAGAGCCAGGGCGCCCGCCAAGAGGCGCTTACCCGGTTCAAATCCGGGAAAATCCCCGTCTTAGTTGCGACAGATATCGCAGCCAGGGGCATTGACATCGCAGAACTCTCCCATGTGATCAATTATGACCTGCCCAATGAGGCAGAGACCTATATCCATCGGATTGGGCGTACCGGCCGGGCCGGATTAACGGGAGAGGCCATTAGCTTTTGCTGTTACGATGAGTTAGACGAGCTGCTGGCCATTGAGCGGCTGATTGGGAAAAAGATCCCGGACAAGGAGTCCCCCTGGCCCATGCAGGTCACGACTTATTCCGATCCCCCTCCCCGCCCGCCGAGGCAGAATAACCGCAGCGGGCAGCGGTCTAGCGCCGGTTCCAACCGCCGGTCCGGCAACAATTCCAGTCGCCGCAGCGACAACGCTGGTACAGTACCTGCGCCGGAGGAAACCGCAACGAAGGCGGCAGCGGAGGCCACCGATACATCCGAGGCAAACCGCCGGAAACGCCGCAGGCGCCGCCGCCGGTCCAGAAAGCCCGGCCAAGGTGCAGCCGCCACGTCTACAACCACAACCGAGGGGGAAAACTAGAGAAATGGAACTGTTTCACGGGCGGCCTGCATCCTGCCAAGGGCGGGCAGAGCGGGAGATCCGCACCTATGATCTTTTGGACAGTCTGGGGATTGCATACATCCGCACCGATCATGCCCCGGCCACCAATATGGAAGTCTGTAATGTGATTGATGCAGCACTGGATGTGCTGATCTGTAAGAATCTGTTCCTCTGTAACCGGCAGCAGACCAAATTTTATCTGCTGATGATGCCCGGGGACAAGCCCTTTAAAACCAAGGACCTCTCTGCCCAGCTGGGGGTGGCTCGGCTTAGCTTCGGCAGCGAAGCGCATATGGCCGAGCTGTTGGATGTCCACCCCGGGAGTGTAAGTGTTATGGGGTTGATGAATGACAAAGAGAAGCGGGTGCAGCTTTTAATCGACAAGCCTGTTTTAGAGGGGGAATATGTGGGGTGTCACCCCTGCGAGAACACCAGCAGCATCAAGCTGCGCACGGCGGATTTATTGGAAAAATTTCTCCCTGCTGTTGGTCACGACTATATCGTGGTCAACCTATAAATGTCTTGGAGGCACGCTATGGAACACGTACAAGAACTAAAGTTAAAAAATGGGCAGGTGCTGCTCTCCCTCACCGGTTACACCGGTGAAGAAGATTTTTATCTCCTATATGACATTATTCAAACGCAGCTGCAGCCGTCGGAAATATCCTATGGTGTGGATAGCATGTGTGTAGACGGTTCCTTCCGAAAGGACGGTATACTCGTCCGCATGTCCAGCGAATGTGTTACAGATTGTTGTTGCCTGCACTATGATCCCACTGGGCTCACAGAAGCGGAAGTCCAAAAGGTACAGGGGTGGATTACCCAGGTGGTAGCAGCCTTACATCAACAAAGTCCTCGCTTTTAAATTTATAAATAAGAAACCCCCGGCGTGACTTCTGTCACGCCGGGGGTTTTGTCTTAGCCAAGATGCGGAGAAAAACTTATTTCTTGCCGCCCATGCCAGCTGCAGCAAAGTAGGGGCCGCCAAACTCATCGGCAACACCCTGCTTGGCAGCTTCCAGATCCTCGATCTTCACAGCATCCAGAGCAGCGCAAACAGCCTCATGATCCAGGGGTTTCAGACCCAGCATCTCACGGGCCTCAGCCGGGGTGGCGACTTCATTGCCATAGGCCTTGACAGCGCCCACAGCCCGCTGTACCAACATCAGGTTGGTGGCCATGATCTTGCTGCCATCGGGGTTGCGGCCATAGATGACGTTGTCTTCCATGCCCACACGGATATGGCCTTCATTTGCCAGAGCGGCAAACATAACAGGCAGGTGGCCCTTCCCAATACCAAAAGCAGACCAGGTGCATTCCTGGGGCAGCTTGCCCTCGGCCTGGAGCTTGTGCATCTCGCCCAGGAGAATCTGCAGATCATAGGGGGTGGCGTCCATACCGCCCACAACGCCCAGGCAGAACTGGAAGTGCAGCGGCGGCTTTACGAAGCCTTTCTTCCAATAGATACCCACAGCACGCAGAGCTCCGAAATCGAAGATCTCAAACTCCGGCTTAATATCCTTCTCCAAATACAGGGTGCCCAGTGTGGTCAGCATGGTGGGGCTGTTGTGGAACACGCCGCCGGGGATACCCCAGTTAAAGGAGGAGGCGTCAAAGGTACCCATCTCGATACCGGGGACGTTCTTGTGGTGCAGCATACGCATGGCGTTGCCATAGGGAGAGTCGTCAGATACCCGGTTGTCGCCGGAAGAGGTGCAGTTTACGATGACGTCGCAATCCTTATAGGCACGAATGGCCTTCACGGTCTGATAGAACTTCACCGGATCCATCACGCCGGCGCCATTGTCGTCACGCATGTGCAGGTGGACAACGGAGGCGCCAGCCTGCCAGCATTCATAAGCACATTTTGCGATCTGTTCCGGGGTCTCCGGAATGTCATAACCAGCGGGGGTAACAGCGCCGGTCAACGCAGCAGTAATGATTGTCTTTGCCATAACACTCGATCTCCTTTTCGTATTTTTTGATTTATATTACAGCTTGCGATGCATTTTCAGCATCTCTACCAGCATGTAGTCACGGAAGTTGGCAATCTCGGGCTTGGTGTGGCCAACAAAGTCCGGCATGTGCTCCATCAGCGGCACAATCTGCTCGCCGGAGAGATCCGGCCAAATATCCGGAACCTTCTTCATATCGGAGAGGTCCTCAAAGATCATGTTGGTCATGGCGCCGAACTTGATGGCGCAGCCCTTCAGACCCAGCTCGCCGCCGCCCAGCTCGTAACCCATAGCGGGACCCATGATACCCCAGCGCAGGCCAGGACCATAGCAGATGGCCTTATCCGCCTCTTCCATGGTGCAGACGCCGTCGCAGACCAGGGCAATCTCTTCACGCCACAGAGCGTGGGCCAAACGGTTGGCGACAAAGCCCAGCATCTCCTTCTGCAGGACGATGGGCTCCTTGTCATACTTCTTATAGAAGGCGACAGCCAGATCCACAGTCTCCTGAGAGGTCTTCTCGCCTTTGCAGATCTCGATCAGCGGGATGAGGTAGGCGGGATTGAAAGGATGCCCAACCAAAATGCGCTCCGGATGGGCGCTGCCTTCCGCAATCTGGGTCACAGACAGGCCGGAGGAAGAGGAGGCGATGATGGCATCCGGTGCGGCGTATTTGTCCATAACGGCAATCATCTCATGCTTGGCGTCATAGTTCTCGGCGCCGTTTTCCTGGATGAACTGCACCCCATCAAAAGCCTCGGCAGGATCGGTGGTGATGTGGATAAGATCCCAAATCTTCTGTGCATCATCGGTGATGTTGTACTTCAGATAGGAGTCAATGGGGGTCTGAATTGCCTTCTTAGCACGCTCGGCAGATGCATCGCTGCGGACATAAACATTGACCGGCAGGCCCTTCAGAGCGAAATAGGCTGCAAAGCCGCCGCCGATGGTACCAGCGCCATACATAGCAATTTTTTTGATGTCGTTTACTGTCATCTCTGGTTTTCCCCTTTCAATTCAATGATTTATTTACAAAGCTCGAAGATGCCCGCTGCGCCCATGCCGCCGCCAATGCACATGGTCACAAGAGCACGATCTTTGCCATTGTCCTGGAGGTAGTCCAAGGCTTTTGCGGTCAGGAAAGCGCCGGTTGCACCCATAGGATGACCCAGAGCCATAGCGCCGCCATAGGGATTCACTTTGGATTTATCCAACTTCAGGTCACGGATGCAGGCAATTGCCTGAGAGGCAAAGGCCTCGTTCAGCTCGATTACATCCATGTCGTCTACCGTAAGGCCGGTCCGAGCCATGACCTTGGGCACAGCATAGATGGGGCCAAGGCCCATCAGGGTAGCGTCGCAGCCAGCTACGGCAAAAGCAACCAGTTTGGCAATGGGCTTAATCCCCAACTCTTTGGCCAGATCGCTGGACATAACTACGACGTAAGCAGCAGCGTCCGTGGTCTGGGAAGAGGTGGCTGCGGTTACACGGCCGTTCTCCCGGAAGCAGGGTTTCATGGTAGCCATCTTCTCCATGCTGGTCTTCAGTTCCCCTTCGGGAGTAGCCAGAATGCCATCGTCCTCGGTAATGGTGACACCTTCGGCGTTCACAACGGGGATAATGCTGGGTGCCAGCTTACCGGTCGCACGGGCAATAGCAGCCTTCTGGTGGGATTCCAGAGCCATCTGCTCCATCTCTTCCCGGCTGATGTCATATTTGTCCGCAACACGCTCAGCGGTCTCGCCCATGGTCATATAGCCGCCCTCATAGTGCTCTTTGATCCAGGGGTTCCAATACTCTTCCGGATACGGGGCAAAGCACTTGGTCATGCACTCTACGCCGCCGGCAACGGCACAATCATACTCCCCTGCCACAATGGCGTTGGCAGCGGTAGCAATCGCCTGGAGGCCGGAGGAGCAGAACCGGTTGATGGTCTGGGCAGGTACGCAGTCCGGCAGCTCGGCCCGGTTTACAATCAGGCGGCTGGTGTTTAGATTCAGCTCATTAATCGGCATAGCGCAGCCGGTGATCACATCACCGATCATCTCAGGCTTTAGCTGGGGAACCTTGGCCAGCACGCCCTTCAAAGTCTGGGCAGCAAAGTCCACGGGGTGGGTGTTGGCAAAGCCACCCTTTCTGGCCCGGCAGCAAGCAGATCTACCATAGGCAACAATGACAGCTTCTTTCGACATTTTCTTTTCCTCCTAATCTTTCAATAGTAGAAATTTTCTACAGATACACTTAGTTATATTTGTGCCAGCCTTCGCCGGTCTTGCGGCCGTACTTGCCCTCTTTTACAAGCTCCTTGACGGACTCGGGGCAGGCCCATCCGGTTACCGGCAAAGCCTCCAGCGTCTCTGTCACATGGGGGAAGGTATCCAGACCAGACATATCCATCATCTCGAAGGGGCCCATGGGGTGATTCAGACCCAGTTTAATAGCCGTGTCAATATCATCCACGGAGGCAACCCCGTCCTCATAGCAGTGGATGGCTTCCAGCATGAAGGCAAACAGGCAGCGGTTTACAATGAAGCCCGGCGTATCTGTTTTGCAGGTGACAGGGGTCTTGCCCATGCCCTGGGCCACCTGGTAAACCGCTTCCACAGTCGCATCAGAGGTTTTCTCCCCCCGGATCACTTCGACCAGCTTCATAGCGGTCACGGGGAAGAAAAAGTGCATGCCGGCGCAGCGCTCCGGATTCTTGCACTGGCTCATAATGGTGGTGATGGACATAGACGAAGTGTTGGTGCAGAGGATGGCATCCGGCCGGCAGATCTCACCCAGCTCTTTGAAGGTGGACTGCTTCAGATCCAGGATCTCCGGTGCTGCTTCGATCACCATATCGCAATCTTTCACACCGGCCAGGTCCACAGTGGTGGAGATGTTGGCCATGGTGCTCTCCACAGCCTCCTGGGTTGTTTTCCCTGCAGCAACCCGCTTTTCCAGGCCGGCACGCATCTTTGCTAGAGCGTTGTCACAGAACTCCTGCTTAATGTCCCGCAGGATCACCTTATATCCCTTGGATGCAGCGATTTGCGCAATGCCAGAACCCATCTGGCCGGCGCCCAGGACGCCAATTGTTTTGATTTCCATTCCTGTCACTCCTTTTACTGATTGGTAAACTGCGGCGGCCGCTTTTCAATCATAGCAGCCATGCCCTCTTTTTGGTCATGGGTATCAAACAGAAGGGTAAACTCCGTCGTCTCTGCCATCTTCCCTGCCGCTACAGTTTCTATAGCAGCTTTGTTGATGGCCGCCTTTGCAGCAGACAATGCGCAGGCGGGCTTAGCCATTAACTGCTTGGCCACGTCCACTGCCTTTGCATATACGGCCGCATACTCCGCTTGCGCAGCGGCGGCTTCCGCCGCTTTGGCAGCGGCCTTTGCATTGGCAATGGTCTCTTCTACGCCGTCCACTTTTGCAGCTTTGACTGCTTTTTTGGCATCGACAGCGGCCTGATTCAGGCTGGCATCCCCTTCTACGTACCAGTTCAAGAGGCCCAGATCATAGGCCTGTTTGCCGGGAACCATTTCGGTGAGCATAACCAGCTGCTTTGCCTTAGCGGGGCCCACGATAGCCGTCGCCCGGGCGCATCCATTGGCGCCAGGGATGATACCAAGGCCAACTTCCGGGAAAGACAAAGTGGTGCGAGGGCCGCCTACCCGGAAATCACAGGCCAGGGCCATCTCACAGCCGCCGCCGAAAGCATACCCACAAACCGCCGCAATGGTGGGAATGGGCATGGTCTCTAAAATATTATTGATCTCAATGGCAAGGCCGCAAAACTCCCGGGCATACCGGGGATTGGCCTGGGCCATCTCCTTCACATCTGCGCCAGCGGCAAAGGCCCGCTCAGAACCGGTGATCACCAGCACACGGACAGACGGGTCTGTCTGCACCTGCTGGAGCGCCGCCATAATGTCCTGGTTAATGGCGCTGTTTAAAGCGTTTAAGGCCTTGGGACGGTTCAGCTGAATGGTAGCAACCCCGTCTTCCACCTTATAGATGATGTTTTCAAACTCCATGGGGATCAGACTCCTTTCTAAAAGCTTTCCATATTGGCATGCGCTGGGGTCTGATTATTCGGCGGGGATGGACTGGCCGCCGTCGCAGAGGATATAGGTGCCCGTCATGTAGTTAAAGGAATCCGAGC
Source organism: uncultured Oscillospiraceae bacterium (assembly GCA_964642465.1). GTDB lineage: Bacteria > Bacillota > Clostridia > Oscillospirales > Oscillospiraceae > CAZXRD01. The sequence continues at coordinate 7,581 of CAZXRD010000042.1, forward strand.
ACATGGCCAGCACGGGGCCGGCGATCTCCTCGATGGTGCCCAAACGGCGGATGGAAGTGGCCTTGGACTGCTGCTTATAGTAGTCGGTGGGGTTGCCGTCCTTGTCAATAAAGAACTCCTCATTCAGCGGCGTTACCACATAACCGGGGCAGATGCAGTTGACGGTGATGTTCTCCCGGCCAAAATTGTTGGCCAGAGTGCGGGCCAGGGACAGGCAGCCGGCCTTGGATGCGCCATACCCCACGACGCCTTTGCCGCCGATAAAGCCGCCAACAGAAGCGGTGATGATGATCTTACCACCCTTTTTGCCATTGGTGGCGTTCTGCTTGATCATCTGGCGGGCAGCTTCCTGACAGAACATAAATGTGCCCGTGAGGTTGGTAGCTAAGACCTTGGAGAAGTCCTCCGGCGTATATTCCTTGCGGCCTTCCCTGGTCTCAACCACCAAAGCAGTGGGGCCGGAAATACCGGCGTTATTGATCAGAATATCCAGGGACCCAAACTCTTCTACGGTCTTCTCGATGACCATTTTTACGTTTTCCAGCTTGCTGGAATCAGCGGGGATACCAAACGCCCGGCCGCCTTTGCAGTAATTCTCATTGAGGTCCGCCACTGCGTCCTCCACCTTGGCAACCGTTCTAGCGGTAATCACCACGTTGGCGCCATAAGCGGCCAGTGCGCAGGCAATACCGAACCCCAAGCCCTGGGTACCGCCGGTGACAATGGCAGTCTTACCAGTCAGGTCAAAAGACGGAATACCAATTTTACGGTTCAGATGAGACATGCGTTCCATTCACTCCTATCTGGCAATATGATTTCAAACCAAGTTTGCACGGGACCTACCCCCTGAACCACATTGGCGCAGGGGGTAGATACGATATGCTTATTTTTTATCGGCAGCGGCCTTTGCGGCGTCGAATCTGGCCAGCATGGCCCGAGGCGTAGCGGTAGTGGCGCTGCGCTCGTACCGGGGGCACTCCTCGTAGCCGGGCAGACCTGCCAGGTACTTTGCGATCTTCTTCAGCTCTTCCAGGTTGTACCGGCTCATCAGCGTGATCTCCTCCATCAGCGGGGAGCCGCCGCCATGTACGCCGGCTACTGCCTGGGCGCCTTCAAAGGCGTCGCACAGCTTGTCTTCCATCATGCGCATAACACGATGGGTCTCTTCTGCAGAGTAGGCCGGGTTGCGGATGATGTACTTGTTGCACAGCTCCGCTGTCTCCGGATCGTAGAAGCTCTCTTCCGTGGGCAGGGATGCGCACACACCACCGGTGAGGTCCGCCAGAGTCTCATACTCGTGGTAGATGTTGTGGCCCGCCAGACGACGGCCGGCATTGGTCAGAATCTCATCCGGCACCCACTGCCCGGAGGGGAACTGGGTGGCGTGCAGAGCGGCAGATTCGCCGGCGGCGAAGACCAGCTCGGCGGTTTGGATGATGTCGCAGATCTTGCTGCGCACATGGGACTCCTTGGCAATGTCGTTCACATCGGCCACCAGGGCTGCCTGGGAGGCAATGACCTCGGACACAGCGGTCTTGCAGCCGGTGTAGGAGTGCCGGTGATAGTGGGCAAACATCAGAGCCAGGTAGCCGGCATAGCGGCAGACATTCTCCTGGTCACGGCCGCACATGAAGACACGGTCGTAGGGAACAAACACGTCGTCAAAAATGGTGAGGGATTCCACATCGCCGATGTGGGCCCAGGGGGCGTCGATGTGTTTCCGCTTGTGGTGCTGACCAGGCAGCGCCATCAGCTTGATGCCATCCCAGTCGGCGGGCAGCGCAAAGGCGACCGCATAATCCGCATCGTCCGGGCCCATGAACTTGGTGGGGTTCACAATGATCTCGTCCACATAAGGGGCATTGGAGTTGCAGATCTTAGCGCCACGGACAATAATGCCCTTGCAGGGTTTGCCGTCGACGCCAATGCCGTCTACATCCGTCTCCACCACATGCACAAAGGAATCCGGATCAGGCTGCATATGGGCTCTCTTATACTTGGGGTTCCGGCTGCCCTTTACGTCTGTCTGGGCGCAGTTGCAAACCAGGTCATTTTCCTGGCAGTAGGCAATGTACTTCAGCAGACGCTGATGGTACTCTGTACCGCAGGCCTCGTCACAGTCGTATGTAACAGAGTACAGGGCGTTCATAGCATCCGTACCCATGCAGCGCTGCATGCAGCCGCCCACCCGGTGGCAGATCAGCCGCGTCATCAGCTGCTTCTTCAGCAGATCTTCCTGGGAGGTATGGATGTTGGTGCAGCGATTGATGATCTTCCCTTCCATGCCGGGAATATGGGAGACGGCCGTGCAGACATCCGCATATTTGGGGTCGTTGGCGGTGTCATAGCACTGCTTCATTACATAGGTGCCGCCCTGGATCCAGTCTGCCAGATCCCGTTCAGCCCCCTCTTTCCCATTGGAACGGTCAATCTTTTTCCCATGGAGATATACATTGGGTTTCATCTTTAAGAGTCGCTCTTTGTATGCTTCATAAGAGCCTACATAATTTGCCTTGTCCATGTTTCTTCCTCCGCTTTTTAATTTCTCAAAATGGTCTTATGCTTATTTTTTATCGGCAGCGGCCTTTGCGGCGTCGAATCTGGCCAGCATGGCCCGAGGCGTAGCGGTAGTGGCGCTGCGCTCGTACCGGGGGCACTCCTCGTAGCCGGGCAGACCTGCCAGGTACTTTGCGATCTTCTTCAGCTCTTCCAGGTTGTACCGGCTCATCAGCGTGATCTCCTCCATCAGCGGGGAGCCGCCGCCATGTACGCCGGCTACTGCCTGGGCGCCTTCAAAGGCGTCGCACAGCTTGTCTTCCATCATGCGCATAACACGATGGGTCTCTTCTGCAGAGTAGGCCGGGTTGCGGATGATGTACTTGTTGCACAGCTCCGCTGTCTCCGGATCGTAGAAGCTCTCTTCCGTGGGCAGGGATGCGCACACACCACCGGTGAGGTCCGCCAGAGTCTCATACTCGTGGTAGATGTTGTGGCCCGCCAGACGACGGCCGGCATTGGTCAGAATCTCATCCGGCACCCACTGCCCGGAGGGGAACTGGGTGGCGTGCAGAGCGGCAGATTCGCCGGCGGCGAAGACCAGCTCGGCGGTTTGGATGATGTCGCAGATCTTGCTGCGCACATGGGACTCCTTGGCAATGTCGTTCACATCGGCCACCAGGGCTGCCTGGGAGGCAATGACCTCGGACACAGCGGTCTTGCAGCCGGTGTAGGAGTGCCGGTGATAGTGGGCAAACATCAGAGCCAGGTAGCCGGCATAGCGGCAGACATTCTCCTGGTCACGGCCGCACATGAAGACACGGTCGTAGGGAACAAACACGTCGTCAAAAATGGTGAGGGATTCCACATCGCCGATGTGGGCCCAGGGGGCGTCGATGTGTTTCCGCTTGTGGTGCTGACCAGGCAGCGCCATCAGCTTGATGCCATCCCAGTCGGCGGGCAGCGCAAAGGCGACCGCATAATCCGCATCGTCCGGGCCCATGAACTTGGTGGGGTTCACAATGATCTCGTCCACATAAGGGGCATTGGAGTTGCAGATCTTAGCGCCACGGACAATAATGCCCTTGCAGGGTTTGCCGTCGACGCCAATGCCGTCTACATCCGTCTCCACCACATGCACAAAGGAATCCGGATCAGGCTGCATATGGGCTCTCTTATACTTGGGGTTCCGGCTGCCCTTTACGTCTGTCTGGGCGCAGTTGCAAACCAGGTCATTTTCCTGGCAGTAGGCAATGTACTTCAGCAGACGCTGATGGTACTCTGTACCGCAGGCCTCGTCACAGTCGTATGTAACAGAGTACAGGGCGTTCATAGCATCCGTACCCATGCAGCGCTGCATGCAGCCGCCCACCCGGTGGCAGATCAGCCGCGTCATCAGCTGCTTCTTCAGCAGATCTTCCTGGGAGGTATGGATGTTGGTGCAGCGATTGATGATCTTCCCTTCCATGCCGGGAATATGGGAGACGGCCGTGCAGACATCCGCATATTTGGGGTCGTTGGCGGTGTCATAGCACTGCTTCATTACATAGGTGCCGCCCTGGATCCAGTCTGCCAGATCCCGTTCAGCCCCCTCTTTCCCATTGGAACGGTCAATCTTTTTCCCATGGAGATATACATTGGGTTTCATCTTTAAGAGTCGCTCTTTGTATGCTTCATAGGTTCCAATTGCCATTTTTTCTCCTCCTCTTTATTCTTCAACGGCTATTCTTAGAAACGTTGCAAAATCGCAACATCTTCGCAAGTGTATAAACGGGTACATCCCCCCGGAAGAACAGCTGTTGTTGCAGTTGCGCAACAGCGTTGCAGAGCTGCAACAATCCTGCTTAGTTAATCGTCATGCCACCATCCACGGGCAGCAAAACACCGGTCATATACCGGCTGCCATCGGACGCCAAGAACAGCACCACATTGGCAATGTCTTCCGGCTGGGCATAGGCCCGCAGGGCAATCATTCTTTTCACTGCTGCTGCATTTTTCTCATCTGCCATAACGTCCTTGGTCATATCGGTAACGACATAGCCAGGTGCGACTGTATTCACCAAAATACCGTACCGGGCCAATTCATTTGCCATAATCTTGGTAAGGTGAATAACAGCGGCTTTTGCTGCGCCGTAAATGGTATCCCCTCTAGGCGCTTTAATGCCAGCTGCAGAGGCCATGTTGATGATCCGATACGGGTTTACGCCCTCTTCTCTGCCTTGATCCCGCATCTGGCGAGCCACCAACTGGGACAGGAAATATACAGATTTCAAATCTGCATTCATGGTATCATCGTATATGCTCTCATCTACATCCAGCATGTTCTTTGGCGTACCGCCAACACCGGCGTTGTTAACCAAAATGTCAACTCGGCCAAAAGCCTCTACCGTCTTGGCAACTAAGTTTTCCCGATGCGCAGGGTTTGTCACTTCAGTAGCTACACCCAGAGCCTTGCCTTTTCCCATAGCTGCAATCTCCGCAGCTACTTTATCACAGGCCTCTTGTTTGCGCCCGGTAACCACCACGTTGGCACCACACAAAGCTAAACTCTTTGCAATGGCATTGCCAATTCCCCGGGTAGACCCGGTGACGATTGCAACTTTTCCGCTCAAATCGTATGCGGGTACTTTCATGCTGTCCATTGTGCATCCCTCTTTCTTTGTAGTTTTTGATTTTGTCCTTCTACTAAATTTACAAAGCAAGTTTCGTGCCAACTTTAAGATTATTTTAAATTTTTTATGGAAATTCCATATTTTTTTGCCTTCCTAGAAACCGTAGATGGATCCAGCTGCAGGTAGGCCGCTGCTCTTCGGACGCCGCCAGTTTTTAAAAAAGCGGACTCCAATAATTTTTTTTCGTATTGCTCCACAGCAGCCTGAAACCCCATGGTGCTCGCCCCCTCCGGCGGCTTATCTGGCGGTGGACTGAGCATTTCTTGCAGCTTTTCTACATCAAAATTGCCACCCTCAGAACAAATCACCAGATATTCAATGACATTTTGGAGCTCCCGCACATTGCCGGGCCAGTCGTAATTTTCAAACATGGGATAGGTTTCTGCGGGTAAAGTCAGGGAGCGCCTGTGCTTTTTACAGTATTCATTGAAATAAAATTTTACAATCGTCATAATGTCCCCACGCCGTTCCCGCAGGGGCGGAACATAGATAGGGACAACACTGAGCCTGTAGAATAGATCTTCCCGAAATTTCCCCTCCTGGATTTTGGCCCGAAGGTCAGCATTGGTAACCGCAATCACCCGCACGTCCAGTTTTTTTGGCTTGCTGCCGCCAATGCGCATAACCTCTTTTTGTTGCAAGACCCGAAGTAATTTGGTTTGCAGCTCCATGGGCAGGTCGCCGATTTCATCTAACATAATGGTACCTTTGTCCGCCAATTCGAAGAGGCCGGCCTTCCCATTGCGGTCCGCCCCGGTAAAAGCGCCTTTCTCATAGCCAAAGAGCTCTGACTCCAGCAAATTCGCAGGGATTGCCGTACAATTCACTTTAATAAACGGCTTGTCCGCCCGGTTGCTGGAACTGAAAATCTTATCGGCAACCACTTCTTTGCCTACACCAGACTCTCCAGTAATGAGAATGGTCACATCGGTGGGAGCCGCCCGGACGATGGTGTGCCGGATGTCCCGGATGGCCTGCGCTGCGCCAATCATGGGATTGCTGATATCGTCCCCAAAATTTTCTAAAATTTTAATGGCATCTTCTGCCCGGACATTGTTTTCAAATTCATTAAACCGATTTTTTAATTTCTCTGCATCGATTACGCTGACCACTACATTTTTTACCCGGCCATCCTCTCCAAAAATCGGATTGCCTGTAACATAGCCGTATACACTGCGGCCGTTGTCATTGCGGATAAACCCCGATCCAGAGACCATACGCCCAAACTTGATCACATCTGCTGAAACAGCTCGTTTATATAGCGTCCCCTCTGCCACAATGTCCGTAACAGATCTCCCCAGGATCTCTTCAGGCTTAATCCCCGTATGTTTTACATAGGCGGGATTGACATAGCAGGTAACTGCATTCCCATCTGTTATGTACACACCATCCACGAGATGGTCCACAACTTCTTTAAAGTCGATTTTTTGTTCCTTTTTTCCCATAGATACCACCCTTTTCATAGAGAAAGGCTGTTGTCGAATCTTGCAGATATAGAATAACACAGGTGTGGCAATTTTGCAACACCACAGGGCATGGCAATCTATAGGACTGGCGTCAATTTCATGCATTTGCACAAAAAATCCCCTTCCATTTTTGGAA
>CAZXRD010000043.1:0-14307 GCA_964642465.1 uncultured Oscillospiraceae bacterium
CAAGGTCGTGTCCTTTTTTGGAATGGACGGTTACAATCGATATTTTGGATTTTCAGGACTGTTGCAGGAGCCCCACCCAACCGGCCTTCTGACCGGCGGCGCAGGTGCGCCGTACAAGCGTTTTCGCCCCCGGGCGAAAACCTTGGCGGAGGGGCGGCTCTGCCGCCCCAAGCATTGAAATCTCCGAAGGGTAGAGCGGGCCAACGGCCCGCAGAACCCAAAAAGAAAGACACGACATATGTCGTGTCTTTCTTTTTGGAGCGGATGACGAGGCTCGAACTCGCTACCTCCACCTTGGCAAGGTGGCGCTCTACCGGATGAGCTACATCCGCACAACTTCTGCTGGGCAGAAGTTATTATAGCAGAACCCCTTCCACTGTGTCAAGGCCTTAAAGCGGAAAATCCAGCGCCGCCTCTAAATCTCCGGCTCCAAGCTGGCAGAGGGCGTGGGCTCCGGCTCCTCCTCCGATGGAGAGGGGGACGGGCTCTCCTCCACCGGGTCTTGGGTGTTCTGATCCACATAGCCAAGCGCTGAAATGACATCGTAATAGGTCAGGGTCCCTGTGCAGGCGTTATAGGCAGACGTATCCCACCAATAGCGGCCCAAAATATCCGCATCCCGCTCCAGGAACATGACGCTCATCCCCTCCACGCCGCAGATGTAGGGGTCAATATGATAGTAGTCCCCGTCGATGCGGACGATATTCCAATAGTGCGGCTCCCCATCCAGGCGGCCGGCCACCACTGCGCACTCCAAACCCAACAGGTCGCAGAGGATCTTATAGGCCATGGCAAAGCCCTCGCTATCGCCTAGGCCGCCCACCAGCGTACCGTAGGCTGTGTTGTCCGGGCCGCTGCCCTGGGCCCCTGTCTGGCACTGGGCGTATTCCAGCAGTGCCACACACGCCCGATAGGCGCTCTCCGCCTCTTCTCCATAGATCCCCTCCACCAGAGCCTGGGCATGTTCCGCCAATGCCTGCCGCATCTGGTTCATTTCGCTGCGGCTATAGGCATAGGAAAAGGAAATCTCTACAATCTTTTCAACCCCGTCATCCGGATAAAGGTTGACGGTCACTTCCGGCATGGCAATCACATACATGGGATTTTCATAATAGCTGCTCACGATAAAATTTTGCACATAGGCCGCATCCACAATGTTCGAGTACAGCTGTAAGGCCAAGTAATCGTCTCCTGTCTGCATGGCTTCCTGGATCACTTCCCGAGCCGCATAGACGGAACTCACATTCTCCACACTCATAATCTCCGCCCGGGTTTTGGTGTAGGCAATGCTTAAGTCCACATTATAATAGGATACGATTTGCGTTACATTGGGCGTAATATACTCCACCGCATAGGCCACCATGGGTTCCTCTGTCAGCAGTTGTTGGATCACCTTGGACACCAATTCCGCAGCATCTTCTTCCGTATACAGCTGCAAGGTACCGGTTTCCTCCCGATGGGTCACAAGATCCAGCACCGCCCGGGCGATATCCCCGGCGGACTCCACCACCTGTACCTCTGAAACCGCCCCGGTTGGCGTAGGGTTCACATGGTCGGTCACATACAGGTACTCATCCTCAAACACGCTGGAGCAGCCGCTGGCCAGCGCCAGCAGGCCCACAGCCAAAAGAGCCGCTATTAGCCGTCTTATCATGGCAATCTCCTATGTATGCAGCAAATCGCTGCCCATTAATAGCCCAGATCCTCCTGGACAATGACAATCTCTGTGCGCTGGATGCCAAACACCGGCGCCAAAAGCACCACCAGGCCCCGGCAAATCCGCTCCGGGCTGTTGCAATCATAGCACCGGTCTCCCCGCTTGGCGCAGGGGGTATTCTTTTGCAGCCGCTGGGCATTCTTCGGGCCGGCGATGTTCCGGGCCCGCCATAGGGCCTGTTCAAAGGTCTCGGCAAATTTGTTTTGCCCCACCACGATATAGGCCCGCTCCGGGCCGTACAGGGTGCCCGCCACCCGGTTCCCCCGGCCGTCGATGTTGATGATCTCGCCTGTCTCCGCCACGCCATTGGCGGAAGTTATGTACACTTTCGAGGCGTTGGCCTTCTGCATGGTCTCCTCTGACAGGTTGACCAGATGCCAAAAGACCTGGTTTTTCTCCTGGAGCCGCTCATACAGCCCCAGCTGCTGCAGGGTAACGGAGCCGCCCATACCCACGGTGGTATCTTGGATCTCCTGGGCCAGGTAGTCCACCGCCTCTTTTCCGGTGGCAAACTGGGACACGGCAAATCCCCGCCGCTTTAAATTGGCCACTGCTTTTTCCAAATTCATTTTGTATTCCTCCTCTTTAGTCCTCCGTCAGGCCGCCAAAGCCGAAGCCCAGCACCTCCCGGGCCTCGCACAGGATAAAAAACGCCTGGGGGTCGATGGCACGTACCAGCCGCTTCAGGGCCACAATCTGCTGCTGTTTGACAGCGCAGAGGATCACCTGTTTTTCCCGGCCGGTATAGGCGCCTTGGGCGGCAAGCAGGGTTACGCCCCGCTGCAGCTCTTCTGTAATACGCTGGCTCAAGTCTGCCCAGCGGTCACTGATGATATAGGCCACTTTGGCATAATCAAAGCCATAGAGCACCCCGTCTACCAGCTTGGAACTCATGAAGCTGGCGATGATGGCGTAGAGCAGGCTTTCAAAGTCCCGAAAGATCAGGGCAAAAGCAAAGATCACCACCACGTCTGTGGCCAGGACCAACCTGCCCATGTTCAGATAGGGCAGACGCAGGCGCAAAAGCTTCGCCACGATGTCGCTGCCCCCGGTGCTGGCCCCGGCGGAAAACACCAGGCCCAAACCAAACCCCACGATGGCGCCGCCAAACAAGGCGCCCAGGAGCGGGTTTCCCGTCACCAAAGGGGGCAGATAGGCAAACACGTCGATCATCAGGCTGGAGACCGCCATACCCAGCAGGGAGCCCAGCAAAAACCGCCCGCCCCAGACACGCCAAGCGATGAGAAAAATGGGTACATTTAAAAGCAGGGCCAGGGTGCCCACGGGGAAACCGGTCAGGCGGTTTACAATCATAGCGATACCGGAGACGCCGCCGGGCACAATGTCATTGGGGTACAAAAACAGCCGGAACCCGCCGGCGTAGATGTTGGCGCCTATGACAATTTTGATCCCGCTATACATTTTGCCCAACTGATTTCCGCCCTTTTCGGCCCTTATAGCTCCAGGCCGATCTGTTTTTCCTCTGCATCCGCCTCCCGCAGCAGAGCGCCTGCCGCCGGGATGCTGCGGACTCGATACCGGGCTTGGTTGACAATGGCTGTATCCTGCAAAAGCACCGCTTTGTCCACGCTGTACTTGGGTTTCAGGTTCATCAGCGCCACGCCCTGGGTCGTACGAGAGGTTTTCGGCGCCACCAGCGCCGTATTAAATAGTATCACCCGACCCTCGGTAGAGTATACGGCCACCTCCTGGTCTTGGGTAATCTGCAGGACGCTGCGCAAAGGGCTCTTGTCGCTGTAAGCGCCGGTGAGCTTCCGGCGGTTGGTCTTGGTGGCGTAACTGGACAGTTCCACCCGGGCCACCTTGCCGTTGGCAAAGAAGAACAAAAAGCTCCCCTTGTAGTCCCCGGGCACCGCCATATACACCACGTTCTCCCCCTCGTCCATATCCAAATGGCTGGGGAGATAGGTGCCCAGGACGGAGGCCTTGGTGTCGGGAAAATCCGCCACCTTGGTCTTATAGACCTGCTGCCGGTCTGTAAAGATCAGCAGCTCGTCCCGGTTGGTGGCCTCAATCTGTTGGCTGAGGCCGTCGTTTTCCTTGTATTTTTGCTCCCCGCTCATGCGCAGGGAAAGGGGCGTGATCTTTTTAAAATACCCCTCCCGGGACAAAAACAGCGTCACCGGGTAGTCCTCGGCTTCCGGCTCCTCGTCCGCTTCCTCCATCTCCGTCTCATAGACCAGGGTGGTGCGCCGGGGCTGGCCGTACTTCTTGATGGTGTTCTCCAGCTCCCCGACAATGATGTCCAGGACCCGTTTCTGGCTGCGGAGCACATCCTCCAAATCGGCAATATCCTTTTCCAGCTGGGTTGTCTCGTCCAGCCGCTTTAAGATGTAGGCCTTGTTGATGTTCCGCAGGCGGATATCCGCCACGTACTCCGCCTGAACCTCGTCAATGCCGAAGCCAATCATCAAATTGGGGACCACTTCCTCTTCCGATTCCGTGTCCCGGATGATGGCGATGGCCTTGTCAATATCCAGCAGGATCTTACTCAGGCCCTTTAACAGGTGGAGTTTTTCCTTTTTCTTACTCAGGTCAAAGTAGACCCGGCGGCGGACACACTCCACCCGCCAGGCGGTCCACTCCTCCAAAATCTCCCGGACGCCCATCACCTTGGGCGTGCCGGCGATGAGGATATTGAAGTTGCAGGAGAAACTGTCCATCAGCGGGGTCTGCCGGAAGAGCTTTTTCATCAGCTTATCCGGATCCACGCCCCGTTTTAGGTCGATGGCCAGGCGCAGGCCGTTTAGGTCCGTCTCGTCCCGCATATAGGTGATCTCTTTCAGCCGCCCCGCCTTCACCAGCTCCGCCACTTTGTCGATGATGGCCTCCGCCGTGGTGGTGTAGGGGATCTCATAGATCTCAATCAGGTTGTCCGCCTTTACATAGCGCCACTTGGCCCGCAGCTTAAAGCTGCCCCGGCCGGTGCGGTAGATCTCCTCCATAGCCGGGCGGCTGAACACCAGCTCGCCCCCTGTGGGGAAGTCCGGCGCTGTCAAAGTGGAGAGCAGGTCGTGTTCCGGGTCCCGGATGCAGGCAATGGCGGTCTGACAGACCTCCGTCAGGTTAAACCCGCAAATCATGCTGGCCATGCCCACGGCGATGCCCTGGTTGGCAGAGACCAGCACATTGGGGTAAGTGGTGGGCAGCAGGGCCGGCTCCTTGGTCTTGGAGTCGTAGCTGTCCACAAAGTCCACGGTATCCTGGTCGATGTCCCGGAAAAGCTCGGCACAGATGGGGCTGAGCTTGGCCTCCGTATACCGGGAGGCGGCATAGGACATGTCCCGGGAATAGACCTTGCCAAAGTTGCCCTTGGAGTCCACAAAGGGGGTGAGCAGCGCCTCGTACCCCTTGGACAGGCGTACCATGGTCTCATAGATGGCCGCATCCCCGTGGGGATTTAAGCGCATGGTCTGGCCCACGATGTTGGCGCTCTTGGTGCGGGGCCCGGTCAAAAGGCCCATCTTATACATGGTATACAGCAGCTTCCGGTGGGAGGGTTTGAACCCATCGATCTCCGGGATGGCCCGGGAGACGATGACGCTCATGGCATAGGGCATGTAGTTGACCTCTAGGGTCTCGGTAATGGGCTGCTCCAGCACCTCCGCCCGCAGGCCGATGACGTCGTCCCCCGTGGGCCGCTTCGGTTTTTGTTCTGGTTTCTTTCTCGCCACGTTCTTTCCTTCCGTTCCTTTAGGATATGTCCGCCAGGTCTAAATACTTGTAGCCGTTTTGGGCGATGTGCTCTTTCCGGCCAGATAGGTTGTCTCCCAGGAGTACATCAAACACCGCCGCCGTCCGCTCGGCGTCCTCCGGCATCACCTTAATGAGCCGCCGGGTCTCCGGATTCATGGTGGTAAGCCACATCATCTCCGGGTCGTTTTCCCCCAGGCCCTTGGACCGGTTGATGCTGAACTTGGCCTTGCCCAGGCTGCCCAGGATCCGGTCCCGCTCCCCGTCGGAGTAGGCAAAATAGGTCTTGCCACCGCTCTCGATCTCATACAGCGGGGACTCGGCGATGTACACATACCCCGCCTGGATGAGCTGGGGCACCAGGCGGTAGAGCATGGTGAGGATCAGGGTGCGGATCTGGAACCCGTCCACATCCGCATCGGTGCAGATGATAACCTTGCTCCAGCGCAGGTTCTCGATGTCAAAGGCGTTTAGATCCTTTACGTGCTTGTTGTTCACCTCTACCCCGCAGCCCAAGACCCGGATCAGGTCCGTGATGATCTCGCTTTTAAAGATCTTGGCATAGTCCGCTTTCAGGCAGTTGAGGATCTTGCCCCGCACCGGCATAATGCCCTGGAACTCGGCGTCCCGGGACTGTTTGCAGGCGCCCAGGGCGCTGTCCCCCTCCACAATGTAGATCTCCCGGCGGCTCACGTCCTTGGTACGGCAGTCTACAAACTTCTGCACCCGGTTGGCCAGGTCCGTGGCCCCGGTGAGTTTCTTCTTGATGTTCAGCCGGGCGTGTTCCGCCGTCTCCCGGCTGCGCTTGTTAATCAGCACCTGGTCGGCAATCTTGTCGGCGTCCGCCTTATTTTCAATAAAGTAGATCTCCAGCTGTGCCTTGAAAAAGTCCGTCATGGCCTCCTGAATGAAGCGGTTGGTGATGGACTTTTTGGTCTGGTTTTCATAGGAGGTGCGGGTGGAAAAACAGTTGGTCACCAAAATGAGGCAGTCCTGGATATCCGCAAAGGTGACCTTAGCCTCGTTTTTCTGGTATTTGCCCACCTTGCGGATGTAGGCGTCGATGGCAAAGACAAAGGCGTTTTTCACCGCCCGCTCCGGGGCGCCCCCGTGCTCCAGCCAGGAGGAGTTGTGGTAGTACTCGATGAGGCTGCCTTGATTGGAGAAGGCGAAACAGGCGGAGATCTTCACTTTGTACTCCGGCAGGTCCGCCCGGTCCCGGCCCCGGCGCTCCCCTTCTATATACTGGGGGGCGGTCAAAGACACATCCCCGGCCAGCTCCGTCACATAGTCCAATATGCCCTGGGCATAACAAAACTCCTGGGTCTCAAAGCGGCCGTTTACCTGGTTGCGAAACCGGAAGGTGATCCCGGCGTTCACCACGGCCTGCTTTTTTAAGGTATCGACAAAATAGCTCTCCGGGATGTTGATATCCGTAAACACGGCGATATCCGGCTTCCACCGGATGATGGTGCCGGTCTTCTTGGTGTCCGCCGGCTCGGTTTTGAGTCCGCCCACGTTCTCCCCTTTTTCAAAGTGGAGGCTGTATTTTTTCCCATCCCGGCGGATGGTCACATCCATATATTCCGAGGCGTACTGGGTGGCGCAGGCGCCCAGGCCGTTGAGGCCCAGGGAGTACTCGTAGTTCTCCCCCTCGTCGTTGCTGTACTTGCCTCCGGCATAGAGCTCGCAGAACACCAGTTCCCAGTTGTAGCGCTGCTCTTTCTCATTCCAGTCCACCGGACAGCCCCGGCCGGCGTCCTCCACCTCAATGGACCCGTCGGCATAGTGTGTCAAGGTAATAACCTTGCCATACCCTTCCCGGGCCTCGTCAATGGCGTTGGACAATATTTCAAACACCGCATGCTGGCAGCCTTCCAGCCCGTCGGACCCAAAGATGACCCCCGGCCGTTTCCGGACCCGGTCCGCCCCTTTGAGCTGGGAGATGCTCTCATTGCCGTAATCTCTGGCGGCGGATGTTTTCGCCATACTTTCCCTCCATACACTAGATATCGGTTCTCAAATACACATGTACCCAAAAATATAGTATAAACGATTTTGGCGCAAATGCAAGGTTTTTCCGGGAAAAAGCCGCCGGAAGCCCAGATTTTCCCCCTGTCTACATCAAAGAAAACCGCCCCGGCAATGAAAGCCGGGGCGGCATGGCTGCCAAGATACTCGTTTTCCTTTAGCAGCTTTTGAACCAAGGAATCCTTTTTCTTTTCTCACCCTTGTGACTCTTTTCCAAAGGAAACAGATTGACCTGTCCTGGAAATCAGTCCAAAGGCTTTCTCCTGGGTCCGATTGTAGTATGACCGGATAGAGACAAAATACGCCTTGAAATTTTTGTAAATGCATGTTTAGTTTGCCCTGGTTTTGAATAGACTTTTAGTGAGGTGATGCAAAGTGTCCGCCACTTCTATTTTCCGGCGCAGCCAGCGAGAGCGGCAGGCCCAGCTCCAAGAGTTGCTCTTAGAACTGGACAAAGTCAAATTAAAATTGGGCCAAGCCTATGGGGATTTCAACGCCACATTGGAACCGGAGCTCATTGAATGCTGTATATACGAGATCAACGCCCTCCAGGCCCGCTATGCCTATCTGCTGCGGCAGATCAAGGAGAGCGGCTGTGAGAACGTGGCCAGGTTCCGCTTTCCAGCCAAGTCCAAGGAGGCCAAGGTATGAGCCCCTATATCCTGGCCGGCCTGGGCCTTGTCCTGCTCTTTGCCGTGTTTAAAATTTTCTCCCTTCCCATCCGGTTGATTTTCAAATTGCTTTTAAACACGGTTTTGGGCTTTTTGGCCCTGATCCTCTGCAACTACCTAGGGGGCTACATCGGTATTCCCATAGGCATCAACTGGCCCAACGCCCTGGTGGTGGGGGTGTTGGGCCCTTCCGGGCTGGCGCTGCTCCTGCTGCTGCGCTGGCTCCTGGTTACATAACAGGCCGCTGTTGCACGTTTTACACAGGACAAAAAAAGCGTCCAGACCATAGTCTGGACGCTTTTTTCTTTTTACCCTTGGAAGGGGACGACGCCCTCCACCGCACGGGCGGCGTCAATCTCTGCATCCCCGTTGTCGATGTCGATCAGGTGGTATTTATCGTTGCCCATCCCCAGCTCCTTCATATAGGTGAGCTGGCGCAGGCCATGGCGGCTCTCGATCCGCTCCACCAGATCGTGGTGATCTTCCGGCCTCAAGGCGTAAACCAGGTCAATGGAGGCCTGGTCAATGGCCAGGATATCCAGAGAGGCCAGAATACCGATGTTGGGCGTCACCACCGGAGCGGCGGCCACCCCTTCACAGTCGCAGGACACGGACATATTCCGCAGCACGTTTACAAAGCTGATGCGGGGCGCAAAATGGTCCACCAACGACTTGGCCGACTCCGTCATCCGCTCCATAAACTCCTCCTGGGCAATGCTCCACTGGTCATTGGACCCGGGGATGGTGTGGATCATGGCCTTGCCGATGCGGCCGTCTGCGCAGCCGATGCCGATATTCTTCACCGAGCCGCCGAAGCCGCCCATGGCATGGCCTTTAAAATGGGTCAACACGAAAAGCGCATCGTAGTCGAGCAGGTCTTTGCCCACGGACATCTCCGTAAACCACTTGCCCCCCTGCACCGGCAGCATGGCGGTGCCGTGCTCATCCATAATATCCACAGGACAAAAGGTCCAGCCGTTGGTCTCGATGGTTTTCCGGTGGTCTTCCGTGGTGTAGCGGCCGCCCTCATAATAGGCATTGGTTTCCACGATGGTAGCGCCAGGCAAATCCTTGTTGATCAGGTTTTCCACCCAGGGGCGGGGAATGATGTTGGGGCCGTGGGGCTCGCCGGTGTGGAGCTTGATGGCCACTTTCCCCGTCAAGTTCCCGCTAATGCGGGCAAAAATCTTCTCCAAGCCCTGGGCAGACAGATCCCGGGTAAAGTAGACGATGGACTCCCCGCCGCTGCGCTGGTCATAGGGAATATAGTGGTCGCCGCCTGTACCGGGCTTTTTTACAGATGCTGTCATAATAAATGGCCTCCTTTTCTCTGTTTTTTCTTCCTGCCATAGAAATTCTTTCTTTTACAGCCATTATAACACAGACCGCACCATTGTACCAAATTTTTTGACTAATGGGACGCTATTCCTCCATCGATTTCCCGGGCCAGGCGTTCCATGGCGTCGCACAGTTCTGTAGCGGCCTCCATGGAGTAACTTTCGCTGGCAATATGCAGCGCCCCTGCCCGGCGCAAGGGGGAGATATGCACCTGGCCGGAGGCTGTCGCCATCTGCACGCCCCGGCTTAAGTCCGGGTGCTGATCCTGGAGCCTTTGCACCAGCCCTTGCATCACTTCTGCCCGGTTTTTATTTAAAGGGATATCCCTTGCACCGTGTAAAATTCGGGCACCTTATCCACCAGTTCAGAGAATGTCTCTTCCCGCCAAGCTACTGCGCTGCAAAGCCTTGCGCCGGCAAAGACGCCGTCTCGGAAAAAGCTTTGGCTCATGTAAAGGTTTTTTGTCTGCTCTCCATCCCGGTCTAAGCGCAGCACATGGAGGCCATAGGTCTCGGCAATACGGTCCAAAACCGCCGGCGCATCATAGGGCACAGCCAGTTCCCCACTGGCATTTTCAAATTCCGCTATGGCCAGCATGGCCTGAATCATCTCCCAGCCCACCTGCCGGCCGCCCTCATCCCGGAGGCTGAGGCTGAGGCCGTCCGGCGATACCTCTAAATGGGGGACACCATCCTGTTCCGGCACCAGGCGGCAGCCCAAGTCCCACAGGGCCTTGCGCAGGGTCTGGCAGGCCGCCCCCTCCTTCGGCACAGAGAGGGTAATAGGCGCAGAGGCGGCCAGGTTTTGCACGGCCTTGTTGCTGGCGGCCGCACTGTAAGCATCTAAAATGCCCAGCGCCTTATTGCTGCGGCCCACCTGGTATACCTCCACCGGCGCAAAATCCCCCAAAGCGATGGCCCGTTCCACCTTCCGCTCTTCTTCCCGGCTCAGGGGGCTGCCGTCCGGGCCAAAGCAGTGGATGGAAAGGCCCGTCTGGTCCTGTCGGACAAAGAGGGCTGCGGGTAATTTGAAATAGGCCCCGCCAAATGCGGCGGCAGCCTCAAAGCTGGCATCGTATTCCAGGGTACTGCCCCCCTGGGCCCAGACGCCGCAGGCAATGGCATTGGCCACCAGGCGGGCGCCTTCGCCTCCCGTATGGCCCAGGCCCACCAGGCCTTCCCCCAGGGCGGCGCCCAGAGCAAAGCAGGCCTCCGGATCCAGCTGGGCCAAATCCTCTCCATCCAAAAGGCCGGGCTGCGAAAAGGTCAGGCTCTCCCCCCGGCTGGCCGCCACCAGGTTTTTAGACTGCCTTGTTCCCGCCGGCACTTCCTTTTCCGGCCAGATGCGCACATGGCTCAGGATCAGGGCGCCATCCCCCACCACGGCGTCGTGGCCAATGACGCAGCCCTCCATCAGCTCTGCCCCGGCGCCCAGCTTAGCGTTCCGCCCGATATAGGCGCCGGTCACCTCGCAAGAGGGGCCCACCTGGCCCCCATCCACAAGGCTATACTTGATTTTTGCGCCGGCGCCAATGCGACTGCCTTTATGGACGGCTGTATAGGGGCCCAGCCGGGCGCCGGGTTCCAAGGTCACATCTGGCCCGATATACACCGGGGGCAGGATGCGCACCCCCTCCGGCACGGGGCTTGCCGCCCACACGTTTTTGCGCAGGACAGGACTGGGGATTTCCACCTGATACTTGCCGCCCAAAGCGGCCTGTACGCAGTCCAAGTAGGCCGCCGGACTGCCGATATCGCACCAATAGCCTGTAGCCGGGATCCCGTAGAGTGCCCGTTTTTCCATGAGCAGCTTGGGAAACAGGTCTTTGGAGAAGTCAAAGGGGCCATCATCCAGAATGTCTTGCAAAACGGAGGGAGACAGGATATAGATACCGGTATTGATGAAGTTGGTAAACACCTGCTCCCAGGCGGGCTTTTCCACAAAGCCCTGTATGCGCCCCGCCTCATCCGTCAGCACCAGGCCGTACTCCACCGGGTCCGGGTGGGCATAGAGAACCAGGGTGGCCTCCGCCCCCTTCTCCCCATGGGCCTTTAAGCAGGGCCGCAAGTCTAAATCACAGGCGGCGTCCCCGCTGATGACCAAAAAATCCTCCTGGCCGATGAAATCGGCGCAGGCCTTTACCCCACCGGCGGTGCCCAGGGGCATCTCCTCGACCCGGTACTGGATGTAAAGGCCCCAGGAGGCGCCGTCCTGAAAATAGTCCTGTATGGCCTGGGGCATATAGCCCAGGGTCATACAGACCTCCTCTATCCCCAGGCCCTTCAGCAGGTGGAGAATATGCTCCAACACCGGTTTATCCAAAATCTCCACCATGGGTTTGGGACAGCCGGCGCTTACCGGGCGCAGACGGGTACCCGCCCCGCCGGCCATAATTACCGCTTTCATTGTAGGCACGCTCCCTCCAAAGTTTCCTATATACTTGGAGCTAGTATGCCCGATTTTGGGAAATTTAGCCCGAAACACACAAAAGCGGGAGGCGGTTTCGCCTCCCGCTTTTTAGGTATGTCTGTGTTTTTAGAAAATGGACAAGGTGACAAACAGGCTGGACATCAACGAAGACACCAGGGACACAACGGTGATCTGGGTGTTGATGGAGGGGCCGGCGGTGTCCTTGAAGGGATCGCCTACGGTGTCGCCTACCACAGCGGCCTTGTGGGCCTCGCTGCCCTTGCCGCCTTCGTTACCAGCTTCCACATACTTCTTTGAGTTGTCCCACAGGCCGCCAGCGTTGGACATGAACAGGGCCAAGAGCAGGCCGCTTACAATGTTGCCCAGCAGGAAGCCGCCAATGGCTTTGGGTCCGCCGATGAAACCGACGACCAGAGTAACAATGATGGTCATCAGGCCGGCGGGGATCAGCTCCCGGAGTGCGCCGCTGGTGGCGATGTCAATACACTTGTCATACTCGGGCTTAACCCCTTCTTTGCCCTCCCGCAGGCCAACGATGCTGTTGAACTGCCGGTGGATCTCCGCCACCATGCGCTGGGCGTTTTTATCCACGCCCAGGATCAGCATAGCAGAGAACACCGCCGGGATGGCAGCGCCAATGAGGATGCCGAAGAACACAATGGGGTCCATGATATCAAACCCGGTGATAAGGGCCTCGCCAGCCGCCTGGAGCGCCGCATTGGCCTCCGACATAAAGGCGCCCAACAGGGAGATAACAGTGAGGCCTGCAGCGGAGATGGAAAAGCCCTTGGTCACAGCTTTTACGGTGTTGCCGGCGCTGTCCAGCTCGTCCGCCACACGGATGGTCTCTTCCCCAAGGCCGCCCATTTCGGCCAAGCCACGGGCATTGTCCACGATGGGACCATAGGCGTCGTTGGAGATGATCATGCCCACAATGGAGAGCATGCCCACAGCGGACATGGCGATGCCGAACATGGCGTAGCCGCTGCCCATAGGCTCGCAGATCTTATAGGCTGCCAGCGCAGAAATGGCGATACCCACCATGGCGGGCAGAGCCGAGATAAAGCCATAGGAAACGCCGGAGAGCACGGTAAAGGCCGGCCCGGACTTCGAGGCATGGGCCACTTTTTGCACAATGGGCTTTGTATCGTCCGTGAAGTAGTCCGTAGTGATGCCGATGATCACGCCCACAAGCAGACCCACGGTAGAAGCACCCCAGATCCGCCAGGAGAATCCCTCAAACACCAAGGTGGCAACGGCGGTGAGTACCAGGAAGATGCCAGTGGTCACATAGGTGGAAGAGTTCAGCGCACGGGTGGGGTTGCCATGTTTGCCGATCCGGGCAGTTGCGATGCCCAGGATGGAGGCCAAAAGGCCCAGGGCCGCATAGCAGAAAACCATAGCCGTATTGGCAAAATCCCCGGTCAGAGACTGGGCAATAACCAGGGCAGAGACCATAGCCGCCACGTTGGAGTCGAACAGGTCGGCGCCCATGCCGGCCACGTCGCCCACGTTGTCGCCTACGTTATCTGCAATAACCGCCGGGTTCCGGGGGTCGTCCTCCGGGATGCCCAGCTCCACCTTACCGGTGAGGTCTGCAGAGACGTCTGCCGTCTTGGTGAAGATACCACCGCCGGCTTTAGCAAACAGGGCCAGAGAGCTGGCGCCGAAAGAAAAGCCCAGCAGCGCAGAAGAATCCCCCACGATGAGCAGCACAGCCGCTACACCCAGCAGGGAGAAGGAAACCACGGCCAAGCCCATAACAGCGCCGCCGCGGAACCCGATGAGGAACGCCGGCTTGATGCCCTTCTGGGCGCCTTCCGCCGCACGTCCGTTGGAATTGGTTGCCACCAGAATGCCGATTTTACCGGCAATGGCGGACAGTACTGTACCTGCAACATACGCCAGGGCCATGGAGAGATTGGCCAAAACGCCATTGCCCGTCCACAGGGGGGACGGCAGGAATACGAAGATCAGTACGGTGACCACCCCGGCAAAGATCGCCAGGATGCGGTACTCTCTCCGCATAAAGGTGTTTGCGCCTGCCCGGATGAGATCCGAGACATTTTGGATCGTCCGGTTTTCTGTGGGCTGCTTTTTCACCCACAGGAACAGGTAAATTGCGAATGCAAAGGCAATGATGATGCTGAGAAATGCGATTCCAAATACGAGCTGTTCTACTTGGGACAATTGCACATAGACTCCTCCTTCTTCTCACTGATTCCCCCCAGCCAAAGCCAGGCCGGCACTTGCGCTCTCCATAATTCCGCTTTATGCCATTCAAATTTAGGTTTATCACAACGCTCTTTCCCTGTCAAGCCTATTTCCCCTAATATGCAATTTTTTCACCTTTTTTCACACATATTGAAGATTTTCTTTCCCATATGCATGGAGCTGTAGTATAAT
>CAZXRD010000044.1:0-2793 GCA_964642465.1 uncultured Oscillospiraceae bacterium
GATGGATTTTCCTGCAAATCCAATCATTTCGGCTGATTACAAAGCCCAAGGAAGATGACTTCCCTACGAAGTGACTTCCTTTCAGGACCTCTTTTTTCTCAAAATTTTTGACAATGTCCCGCAGGATCAGCTTCATACTAGACTCCTGTTTTCCAGGCCGCAACGGCCCTGTGATGGGCTTAGTATAGCAGATGTCCCCATGGGAGACAAGGGGGGATAGAAGATCCGTGTGGCGAGCAGCGCCGGTGAAAATGCGGCCATTACCTATGCCGGTAATGGCCGGGGGTCAAGCCCATATGCTGTTTAAAAACCCGGCTGAAATGGCTGGGGTTGGGAAAGCCAACGGCCAGCCCTACGTCCAAGACGGACAGATCTGTCTCCCGGAGCAAGGCGGTGGCCCGTTGGATCCGGTAGGCCTGTATGTAGCTGGCAGGGGTTGTATGCAGCATCCGGCTAAAACACCGGTGGCACTCCCGGACGCATATATTGGCGGCGTTGGCCAGATCGCTTACCGAGATGGGTTCGGCACAGTGGCGGCGAATATAGGTGAGCATGGTTTTGATCCGGGGCATATCCTGGGGGCTTTCCGGGATCTGGTCGGAGAAAACGGCGGGATTGTTCTCCAAAATCAACAGCCATGCATCCGAGAGGCACCGGCGGACCTGAAACTCAAAGCCATAGGGCTCATCCCGGCAAAAAGCATGGGCCTGGCTCAGGGCAGATAAGGCGGCCGCCTTTTGCCAGGGGATCTGTCGATGCAAGGCCATCCCTGGAAAGCTGGGGGCATTCAAGACCGGGGCCACATATTTGTTGTAGTAGACTGTGCCGCTGCCGCCGGAGATCAGGTCAGGGGAGAACACCAGGGAGTGGACACGACAGGTCTGGCAGGCTTCCATCTGTATGCTGTGGACGATGTTGCTGTTGCAGATGTATCCGTCTCCGACCTGCAGATGGGCGGACTTGCCGCCGAAATGTACCTGCACAGAGCCCTCCGCCACCAGCATCATTTCAATTTCCCCGTGCCAGTGCCAGGGTACGCCCTGCAGCCCGCCTTGCTGCCAGCGGGTGTAGTAGGCGCTGCAGGGAAACAGAGGGTCTGGATGTTCCTGGAGCTTTTGCCCGTCTGTGAGCAGCTCCATAGTGGTCATTTCATACAGCATATTTGCCTCCTGGTCATTTTTAGAACATTTGTGGTCCTGGACAGAGTGGAAATGACAGGCCGGTAATGGTAGCCTGATAACAGAGCTCCGGTGCAATATATTTTAGCATGTGTTTGTATGGGCGTCTACACAGAATATCATATAGGAGGTAATTTCTATGGCAAATATATACTATGATAAGGATTGTAACATGGACCTGATTGTCGGGAAAACAGTGGCCATCATCGGCTACGGCAACCAGGGCAGGTCCCAGGCCCTCAATATGCGGGACAATGGCATAAATGTTATAGTCGGGAACCGGGAGGACGAATATCGGGAGACGGCCAAGGCAGACGGATTTGCCGTTATGTCCATCAGTGAGGCCAGCAGCCAGGCGGATATCCTCTTTATCCTCCTGCCCGACGAGTGCTGCCCGGAGGTATTCCATGCACAGATTGCCCCGTACATGAAAAAGGGCGCTCTGCTGAACTTCGCCTCTGGATACAATCTGACCTTCCACAATATCCAACTGCCCGAGGGGTCTGATGTGGTCATGGCTGCGCCCAGAATGCTGGGCCAGGGCGTTCGGGAGATGTTCCTAAGCGGCGAGGGCTACCCCTCCTTCGTGGCTGTGCACAAGGACTGCAGCGGCATGGCCCTGGAGTATGGCAAGGCCCTGTGCAAGGCCATTGGTTCTACCAAAAAGGGCGCCATTCATGTGAACATCGACGACGAGACCTGCCTGGATCTGATGACCGAACTGGGTGTTCTGCCTCTGGTCTATCGGGTGTTTTATGAGGCGTTCCAGCTGGAGACGGAAATGGGCCACCCGGAAGAGGCGGTCCTTATGGAGGCCTATTTGTCCAAGGAGATGGCTTTCTTATGGGAGCAGGCAGCGGAGCGGGGCCTGTTCCGCCAGCTGTGCCTCCACTCCCACACCGCCCAGTATGCCCAGCTGAAGCGTTTCGGAGAGATTGACAGCACCATGATCCGCAACTTCCTGAAAGAGGCCTATACCTCCATCCGGGACGGCAGCTTTAATAAGGAGTGGGAGGAAGAACAGACGGAAAACAACGTGGCCACCCTCCAAGCCCTGCGGGAGCAGGCACTGGAGACAAATGTGACCAAAGCGGAGGACCGGCTGTTCCAGCGGCTGCAGTAATCCCATACAAGCGCAAAAAACAGATCTTGGTGTCGTTACACCGGGCTCTGTTTTTTTGCGCCCAACGGCGATGCCCCTTGGTAAAAATGACGGGCAATATTGCGCCTCTAAAATCCCCAGTAGGTATAGTTGCACAAAGGGTATTTTCATGGATTTGCGGAAGAAGAGAAAAGACAAATTTTTGCAAGGTGAAAATATTTAGCTGATTAAATCGCTAAAATACGGCGGAAAAACGGTAGAATAAAAGACTTTTTATTATAATGTTTGTGTGATATGTCCGTAATGGAGTTTGTATTGTACTTTTGGATTCAAAAATGCTATCCTGTAATTAGTCATAATAAGCGAGGGGGGACGGGAGAAATTTAGCACTTTTCCCCAAACAAATGAAGGAAGGGAGCAAGAACAATGAAAAAGATTCTAGCATTGGTACTGGCACTTCTCATGGTCTTCGCCCTGGCCGCCTGCGGCGGTGGCGGCGATGACGCCGACAGC
>CAZXRD010000044.1:2893-14083 GCA_964642465.1 uncultured Oscillospiraceae bacterium
CCGACAGCGCAAATACCCCTAGCGATACGCAAACCGATGACGGCAATGCAGGCGACGACGGGGATGGAGAGAGCTTCTACATCGGCATCTCCATGAACGACGTGTCCGGCGGCTTTGGCTCCGCTCTGGCAGAGTATGCCGAGCAGTACTGCCTGGAAGAGGGCTGGGAAGTCACTGTCGTTACAGCGGCCAAGGACGCCAACCTCCAGGCCAGCCAGGTGGAGAATATGATCACCTCCGGTGTTGACCTGATTCTGCTCCAGCCCGGCGATCTGAGCGGCTGCGGCCCCATCAGCACCGCCTGCCAGGAAAACAACATCCCGCTGATTTCCATGAACCATGAAATCACCAGCTGGCGGACCTGCGCCGTCGACGTAGACGAGTACACCGTGGGCCAGATCATGGCACAGGAGATGGTGGAGCGTCTGGGCGGCGAAGGCAATGTGGTTATGATCACCGGCCGAATCGACCAGGTCTCCTGGGTCACTCAGGCTGAGGGCGCCCGGGACTACTTTGAGCAGTGCCCCGGCATCACCATCTTGGACGAGCAGACCTCGAACTTTGACCTGAACACCGCCAAGTCCCTGCTGGAAAACTGGCTGGCCAACGGCTGGCAGATCGACGGCATCTGGGCCAGCGCAGACGCTATGGGCTATACCCTGGAGTCCGTCCTGGTGGACAACGGCATCGACTTTGACGACATCGTGATCGTAGGTCGGGAAGGCCAGCTGGAGGGCCTGGAGGCTGTTCAGAACGGGATTCTGGACTGCACCCTGCGCCTGACGCCGGAACAGCACGCCCGGATGTCCGTGGACATCGCCAAGCAGCTGTTGAACGGGGAAGAGCTGGAGACAGATTACATCACCATCGAGCCCGAAATCGTAGATTCCACCAATGTGGACGCTGTGATCGAGCAGTATTATTCCTAAATCGAGGAGAGAATATTTGTGAGCAAATATGCAAAAGTGCGTTTTGGCAGAGCCTATGTCCTGGACTTTCAGGCCGGTGACGATCTTCTGACCAATGTAGAAACCTTTGTAGCCGCCGAAGGGCTGAAAAATGCCACCTTTCTGGCGGGGGCAGGAGATCTGATCAACTGCCATACCCATTATGCAGATGAAGCGCAGAAAAAAGAAGTACATGTGTATATCAACGACACGCCTATGGAGCTGTGCGGCCTGCAGGGCTTCATTGAAAAGGGCCATGGCGTCCACCTCCACGGCGTGATGGGGACGGAGGAGCAGAGCCGTACAGTACATATCCATGAGGGCTGCACGGTGCTCAACAGCTTCCGCCTTACAGCAATCGAACTATTGGATTAAGAGGTAGGCTATGACATATAAACCGTGTCGTCTGGGAAAAATCCTGGACATTGAACTGGATTTCCAGGAGGATATTCTTCCGGCCTTGGAAGAGATTGTCCAAGGGGAGAACATCCAAAACGCAGTCATCTTTGGTGGATTAGGCGGTTTCCAGAACTATGTCTTTGCCTGCCCGGCAGCCGATCAACAGGCCGGTGGCCAAATGGCCCTGGCCAATCAAACCTCCCAGATCTCATCCCTCCAGGGCTATATCTGGGATGGGGAGGCCCACATCAGCAGCGTAGCCACGGCAGATAACGCCCAGGTGGTCACGTTGGCGGGCAAGATTGAAAAGGGCTGTATCCGCAAGTTTTACTGTCAATGCGTGTTGGCGGAGCTGCTTTTGGATTGCATTTGATCTCATGACTTCCTCCTGAGGTTCGCTATGCTTATGGGGGGCCAGAGGCCCCCCATAAGGGCGCAGCCGCCGCCTATACAGAGTTGTAGGTAGTTTAAATGGATCGGAGAGGTGCCAGGTAAATGAATGGATCCGATGTTTTGCTACAAATGGTAGACATCACCAAGATCTTCCCTGGGGTAAAGGCCCTGGACAAGATGTCGTTAACAGTGCGAAAATCCACGGTGCACGCCCTGATGGGTGAAAATGGCGCCGGCAAATCTACCTTGATGAAGATCTTAAGCGGCCTGTACAGTCGGGACGCCGGTGAGATCTATTTGGACGGAAAGCCGCTGGATACCTCCTCGGTACACAGCGTGCTGAACCAAGGGGTCTCCATGATCTATCAAGAACTCAACCCGATCTCCCGGATGACTGTGGCGGAAAATATCTTCTGCGGCAGAGAACAGTGTAAGGCCGGGGGCCTCTGGGTAGAGCGCAGAAAAATGAACCGGGAGGCACAGGAGCTTCTGGACTATTTGGATATCAAAGCGGTACACCCGCAGCAGATCGTCCGGAACCTGTCCATCGCCCAGAAGCAGCTTCTGGAGGTGGCCAAGGCCTTTGCCAATAATTCGAAGCTGATCGTTTTAGACGAGCCCACTTCCTCGCTCACAGAGGAAGAGTGTCAGGTGCTGTTCCGCATCATCAATCGCCTGAAGAAAGAGGGGCTCTCCTTTATTTATATTACCCATAAGATGGATGAGATCTTTGTGGTAGCCGACGAAGTCACCGTCATGCGGGACGGGCAGTATGTGGGCACCCGGAAGAGCGAAGAGACCAGCAAAGACGAGATCATCGAGATGATGGTGGGACGGGAGATCACCCAGATCTATCCCAAGGAACAGGTCCCCATTGGCGATGTGAAAATGAGCGTCTCCGACCTGTGCATAGAGGGGCTTTTGGACCATGTGAGTTTCGACTTGCGCCAGGGTGAAATTCTGGGTTTTGCCGGTCTGATTGGGGCCGGGCGGTCCGAGACCATGGAGGCCATCTTCGGCGTGCGGAAAAAAGATGCCGGCACCATAAGCATCAATGGACAGCCGGTGAACATCAAATCACCGAAAAATGCCATTGCCAATGGCCTGGCCTTCCTCACGGAGGACCGGCGGGGCACCGGCTGCTTCCTGAAATCTTCTGTGTTCAGCAATGTCATGCTGCTGGTCTGGGACAAGTTCCGCAAGTGGTTCGGGCTATTGCCTCGCAAAGCCAAGGCGGCCTGTCAGGAGCAGATTGACTTGTATTCCATCAAGTGCGCCGGGCAAAACCAGGTGGTCCGGGATTTGTCCGGCGGCAACCAGCAAAAGCTGCTGATTGCCCGCTGGATGATGACAAAGCCGGATATCCTGATCCTGGACGAACCCACCCGAGGGATCGATGTGGCCACCAAGCACGACATCTATGTGGAGATGGAGGCGCTGGTGAAAGAGGGGAAATCCATCATTATGGTCTCCTCCGAGCTGCCGGAGATCCTGGGCATGAGCGACCGCATTGTGGTCATGTGCGAGGGCCGGGTGACGGGCATCTTGGATCGAGAAGATGCGGATCAGGAAACCATCTTACGCTATGCTGCCGGTATAGTAGATCAAAATAAGGAAGAGGTATGATATGAAAAACAATACAACACTTCGTTCCTCTACAAGCGTCGGAAGAAAGATCCGGCAGGTGGTCTTCAGTGACCGGCACGGCGCCGCCTTGCTTTTGGTGATTGCTGTCATTGTCTGCACCTGCCTTACGGAGAACTTTTTGACCTGGGTAAACATCCGGAACCTGCTGCGGTTTGCCTCCTTCTATATGATCGTAGGTCTGGGCGTTATGGTCCTGTTTGTCAGCGGCAATATGGACCTGTCCGTAGGTTCTACCATGGGCCTTGCAGGTATGGTTGCTGCTATGATGGCCGCAGCAAATATGAATGTATGGGCGATCCTGGTGGTGAGCATCTTGGTTGGTGTGGCTGTCGGCTGCATCAATGGTCTGCTCATTGGCTACGGGAAGCTGGTGGCCTTTGTCACCACCCTGGGTATGCAGCGTGTGATCCGGGGCCTGGTCACCTACATCACCGGTGGGTACCCGGTGACAGGGCTCTCTGATGATTTTATGCATCTGGGTACCGGCAGCGTTGTGGGTGTGCCCCTGCCTATCGTGTTTGCCCTCATCATTGCCATTATCACCTATTATCTCTTAAACCGGACGAAGTTGGGCCGGCACATCGCCGCTACCGGCGACAATGAACAGGCGGCTATTATCTCTGGTATCAACACCAAGGGCGTAAAATTGTTTGCCTACATATACACCGGCGCCTGCGCAGCCCTGGCGGGCATCATCCTAACCGCCCGGGTGCAGTCCGGTCAGACCAACACAGGCGAAGGTTTCGAGATGGACGCCATTGCCGGTGCCATCATCGGTGGTTCCAGCATGGGCGGCGGCTCCGGCACCGTCTTGGGCACCATCTGCGGCATCCTGGTGATCTATACCATCAAAAACGGCATGAGCCTGATGAATATCGACCCCTACCTGCAGCAGATCATCCAGGGACTCATCATCGTACTAGCCGTCCTCTTGGATGCCGTTCGGAAAAAACAGCAGCGGTAGGAAGCTGCTTCTACCTTGGGATAGGGAGAGCCCCAAAATGCAAAAGCATTTTGGGGCTCTCCTTTTTTATGATTTTACTGCAAATACGCTCTTGGATCCACAATGCCGTGCTGCGAGAAAAAAGAGACGGTATAATTATATAGATCCTGGGTCTCCTCTGAAAAGTGGGCATCTTCCCGGCGTAGGAGGCACATATGAATTTCACCGGCGTCAGAGATGGGGACAAAGCGGATGTTTAGGTTGCCTACTCTCTCTACCAGATCCGCCATGGGCACGGCAAAACAGACGCCTATATTCTCTCTGGATAATTCATTGAACATGTTATTTTCGTTGCCGGCCACCACCACGGAGATGTGGGCAGACATCCCTCGCCGGTCGAATATGCTGGAGAGCACATCTTTGGTCAGGCCTATCCGGCTGCAGAGGATGTTTTCATCCCGCAGATCTTCCAGAGAAATACTGTCCCGTCGGGCAATGGGACTGTTGCCGTTGACAATGGCGAAGAGATTCCCACACATGATGGTCTGGCTGATCACATGGAGCACCGGTTCATCCCCCCATACAATACCAAAATCTACGTTCCGCTTGCGGACCAACTGGCGCACCTGGTCGTTGTTGGTGAGGATGGTGTCCACATTGACCTTGGGCCGCTCTTTAAAGTAATTTTGGAGCATCCGGGCAGCGGAGATCGTAGCATAGGCAATGCGGGAAGTGATATAGTGCTCGTTATAAATGCGTCTGGCGTTGACAACGCCAAGGTCAATCTCCCGCAGGGCTTTGTCCACATGTTCCGCAAAACGCTTCCCGGCGTCTGTGATAACAATCCGGTTGCCCTGCCGGGCAATCAGCTCTACCCCCAGCTCCCGCTCCAGGCGAGAGATGGCATTGCTCAAGGCCGGCTGGCTGATGTACGACTTTTGTGCGGCCCGGCTGATATTTTCTTCCAGGACAACCTCCCGAAAATACATCAATTGGGTCAATTCCAAACCTTTTCCCCCCTGCTCCTTTGTCCGAACTGGTTTGCACATGTATTCCCTTTTCATTATACCGTTTTTTCCCTAAAACTGCAATGCCTAGGGAAAAATAAAAAAAGCCCCCGGAAAGCGTTTGCTTCCCAGGGGCTTTGGTTGCCTTTATTGTTGATCGGGCTTGTTTTCCACAGGCTTGGATTTTGGGGCGGTGACACGGTTCAAAATGGCCACCAGGGCCCAAATCACAATGATGACGATGAAAATGCCCAGCATACCTTTGCCCATGATGCCCAGGCAATCTAATACCAGATCCCAATTTACATGCATGTTCTCATCCTCCTTCTTACAGCAGGTTTTCCACTAAGGAGATGATCAAACCGCCGGCGATGACGGAGGCGATCTGACCGCTGACGTTGGCGCCGGCAGCGTGCATCAGCAGGAAGTTGCCCTGGTCCTCTTCCCGGCCCAGCTTGTGGACCATGCGGGAGGCCATGGGGAAGGCAGAGATACCGGCAGCGCCGATCATGGGGTTGATCTTTTTCTTAGAGAAGAGGTTGAGCAGCTTGGCAAAGAGTACGCCGCCCACCGTGTCGAAGATGAAGCCCAGCAGGCCCAGGCCCAGGATCATCAGCGTCTGCCAGGTGATGAAGGACTCCGCCTTCATGCTGAAGGCCACGGACAGGCCCAGCAGCAGGGTAATCAAGTTGGCCAGAACGTTTTGCGCCGTCTGGCTCAGGCTGTCCAGCACACCGCATTCCCGGATCAGGTTGCCGAACATGAGGAAACCGATGAGCTCAGCGCTCTTGGGGGCCACGGTGCCGGCGATAAAGGTGACAAAAATGGGGAAGAGGATGCGGGTGGTCTTGGAGACATTACTGGGTTTGTACTCCATGCGGATGCGCCGCTCTTTCTTGGTGGTGATGGCCTTGATAATCGGCGGCTGGATAATGGGCACCAGCGCCATATAGCTGTAGGCGGCTACCATGATGGCGCCCTGGTAAGAGCTTTGGAAGTAGTTGGCCACATAGATGGAGGTGGGGCCGTCTGCCGCAGCAATGATGGCGGTGGAGGCGGCGTCTGTCAGGTTAAAGCCCACCATGACGGCGACGACCAGCACAAAGAAGATACCGAACTGCGCAGCGGCGCCGAACAGGAACATCTTCGGATTGGACAAAAGCGGCCCAAAGTCGATCATGGCACCAATGCCGATGAACAGCAGCAGCGGGAAGAGCTCACTGGAGAGGCCGGCATTAAACAGTGTCTCAATGGCCTCTGTGTTTACGAAGGGCAGGTTGACCAGAATAGCGCCAAAGCCCATGGGCAGCAGCAGGGACGGCTCCATTTCCTTTGCAATGGCCAGATAGACGAGAATACCGCCGATTAGGATCATGAGGCCCTGTTGCCACGTAAAGTTCAATACGTTTCCAAACAAGTCCTGAAAAAAGTCCAACGAATGTTCCCCCTCTTATCAAAAATCATTCTATAATGTATCAAACTTTTCTATAACTTGCAAGGGGCGTTTCGGGAAAATTGTGAAAATGCAGATTTACCTGCAAAAGCAGGGGAAACTTAGATACCTGGCAGTTGGATGTCCGGCATCTGCTGCACATAAACGTCGCAGATCCGCTGTAATTCCGGCGCATCTGCCAGGGCGGTGCGGTCTGCCATACCCGCTACAGGAAAGCCGGCGGCTTTGGCCGTACGGGCGGCGTAGAGGGCGTCTTCAAATACCAATAGGTTTTCCGGGGCATAGCCCAGGCGCCGGGCCGCCTCCAGATAGATATCCGGCGCCTCTTTGCCGACACCGATGTCCCAGGTGGTGAGAACAAACTGAAAATACTTGCGCATATCCAAACGCTCCAGCGCCATTTCCACCAGATACCGCTCTGTGGCGGTGGCCACGCACATGGGCATGTGCGTGTGGCTCTTCAGAAAAGCCAGGACCCCGGGCTTGGGCATAGCCCGGTCCCGGTATTCATCCTCCAGCATGACATAGACCTCTGCCATCAGCTCTTCCGGAGAGACATTGACCCCAAAGCGCTCTGCATAGAACTGTGCAATTTCCTCGTTGGTCATGGCCGATAAAGTCTCATAAAACTGGTCGGGTATGTCGGATTTCGGCACCCCCTTGCCCAGCAGGTATTGGGTCCCCAGATTTCGCCAAAACGGCATGGTGTCCAGCAGTGTGCCGTCGCAGTCAAAGATCAGGCCTTGGATCGCCATGGTCTTACGCCTCCCCCAGTTTGGAAATAATGATGAAAAGGATACCGCTTTTGCAGCGGACGGTAGCCGTGTCCGCTATAAATTCATTGCTTACCCCGATGGGGAAGCAGTTGCTCATGTCGTAGTTGTGCAGGGGGTATTTCAGCCCCTCCAGCGTTACCCCGGTACATAGGTCCCCCCAGCTGAATACAGAGAGGCAGACCCCTTCCTGCCGGGGGAAGGTCATGGAGCCCCCGGTCATGGTGTAAAGCGTATTGCCCTGGTCCCGGATGATGCATTGGGCGCCTGATTGGGCAATAAAGGCCGCCGTAGAGAGGTTGGCCATCTGGTGGTCCAGCCGCCCGCCGGTGGCGCCCAGGATGAGGAAGCGGCGAAAGCCCAGCTCCAGCCCTTTCCGGGCGGCCATCAGGGTGTCCGTATCGTCTTTTTCCGGCCGGGTACGCAGCACCTCCACCCCTTGGGGCAGGGCGCCGCTGTAAGAATCGAAGTCGCCGATGATCAGATCCGGCACCACATCATTTGCCACAGCGTGGCGATACCCGGCGTCACAGGCGATGATAAAGTCCCCCGCTTCCCGCCGGAACGGGAGGCAGGTGGGGGCGCCGGAAATAATCACACATCTTTGGTCCATAAAGCTCTCCTACCATAAGTCAGGCGTATTATACTATAAAATTCCACTGGCGTCGATGGAATACATGTAAAATCTTCAGCCCTCCGGCCCCTGTTCCGCCAGCCAATCCGACACAAATTGGCGGAAGGCTGTGGGCAGGGCGTATTGCCCCTTTACCATCTGGGCATCCGCCCAGGCAAAGGGCGCCGGTGCAGCGGCGCATTGGATCCAGTAACAGGTCATCTCCCAGCGGATGTGGGTAAATATGTGGGGCCGGTGTACCTCCCGCAGCAGCTGCTGGGGATGGGTGCCCAGGTCTGCCGCTGTTTGGAGGGCGGCCTGGGGCGTCAGATGCCCGGCTACATTGGGCAGCTGCCATAGACCGGCCAGCAGGCCCTTGCCCGCCCGCTTGTCCAGGGCAATGCGCCCGCCGCAGTCCAATAAGAACACGGTCCGCTCCTCTATGCGCTTGGCCCGTTTTTCCGACAGCACCGGCAGTTTTTCCGCCAAGCCCTGGGCCCGTCCTTGACAGATGGCCTGTACCGGACAGAGCGCACACTGGGGGCTGCGGGGGGTGCAGACGGTGGCCCCCAATTCCATCAGCGCCTGGGTAAAGGCGCCGCAGTCTGCTGGATACACCGCCGTCAGGGCGGCCGATACGGCCTTTTTGGCCTGGGGCGTGTCCATGGGTTGGGGATCTGCCGTGATCCGGGCGGCAATGCGCAGGACATTGCCGTCTACAGCCGCCACAGGCTGGTTAAAGCAGATAGAGGCGATGGCCCCCGCCGTATAGGGGCCGATGCCCGGCAGCGTCAGCAGCTCTTTGGCTGTCTGGGGGAAGCGGCCGCCCCACTGGGCCACAATTACCTGGGCAGCTTTTTTCAGGTTGCGGGCCCGGCTGTAATAGCCAAGGCCCTCCCACAGCTTTAAAAGCTGTTCCTCTACCACCTGCGCCAGGGCCTGTACCGTGGGCAGCGCCTCTAAAAAGCGGATGTAGTAGCCCCGCACTGCCTCCACCCGGGTCTGCTGGAGCATGATCTCCGAGACCCAGACGTGATAGGGCTCCCGATCCCGCCGCCAGGGCAGGTCCCGGGCGTTTTCCCGGTACCAGGGGAGCAGCAGCCCCGGGAGCTGGGCGTATAAATCTTGTGACGTAGGGGCGCAGGCCATGGCCATCCTCCTCTCTGGGGTTCCCCCACAGTATACCCCAAAAGGCCGCCTTGGCGCAACAGGGAGAAGAAAAGGGAATTCCCCCTTCCTTTTGCAGGTGGCGGGCGGTATAATAAGAATCAATATAGAGAAAAGTGGTGCCCTTTGTTTATAGGAGGTGGCGGATTTGCGGACTTTGCTGCAGCATGGCGCCGTGGTCAATGTGTTCACCGGCGAGGTGCGGGAGGAAAACGTGCTTCTGGAAGGGGAGCGGATCCTGGGCGTGGGGGCCTACGGCCCGGAAGACGCCGATTTGGTGCGGGACATTGCAGGTAGATATGTGTGCCCCGGCCTGATGGATGGTCACATCCACATAGAGAGCAGCATGCTTTTGCCGGCGGAATTTGCCCGGGTCTGCCTGCCCCACGGCACCACGACAGTGGTGACAGACCCCCACGAGATTGCCAATGTCTGCGGGGCGGCGGGGATCCAGTTCATGCTGGCCGCCAGCCAGGGCATCCCCATGACGGTGTATCTGATGCTGCCCTCCTGCGTCCCCTCCACAGCCTTTGATGAGACGGGGGCCGTGCTGACGGCCGAGGATTTGGAGCCCTTTTACGGGGAAAAGCGGGTCCTTGGGCTGGCAGAGGTGATGGATTACCCCGGCGTGGTGGCGGGCGCACCTGGGGTGCGGGAGAAGATTGCCCGGGCCAAGGCCAGGGGCCTGGCTGTAAATGGCCACGCCCCGCTGCTCACAGGACGGGATCTGGACACCTATATCGCCGCCGGCATTGGGGACGACCACGAGTGCTCCTCTGTGGAGGAGGCCATGGAGCGCATCCGCAAGGGGCAGTGGGTGATGATCCGCCAGGGAACGGCGGCCCGGAATTTAGGAGCCTTGCTCCCCCTGTTCGACGAGCCCTGGGCCCATCGCTGCCTGCTGGTGTCTGACGACAAGCACCCGGCGGACCTGCTGGGCCAGGGGCATATAGACGGCATGATCCGCCTAGCGGCGGCCGCCGGGAAAAACCCGGTGACCGGTATCCGCATGGCCACCATCCAGGCTGCCCAGTGTTTCGGCCTGCGGGACCTGGGCGCCGTGGCCCCCGGGTACAAGGCGGATTTGCTGGTGCTGCGGGATCTTGCCGCTATGTCCGTCCAGGATGTGTACTGCAGTGGCAAGCCAGTGGTAGAGGCCGGGCGGCTCATGGACTTCCCGGACCCGGAGATCCCGGCGGAGCTGCAGGAGCCGGTGTACCACGCCTTTCATATGGATGCCGTGACGGCGGCAGACTTTCTCGTGCCCGGGTCGGGCCAGCGGCGCTGCCGTGTCATCCGCAAGCTCCCCGGCCAGTTGATTACGGAGGACTGGGTCACCGACCTGGATTTGGACCGGGACAACGGCGTTGACTTAGAGGGGGACATTTTAAAGATTGCCGTATTGGAGCGGCACCGGCACACCGGCCACCGAGGTCTGGGCTATATCGCCGGCCTGGGGTTAAAGCGGGGGGCCATCGCCTCCTCTGTGGCCCATGACGCCCACAATTTGGTGGTGGTAGGGGCCACGGCGGCGGACATGGCTGCAGCGGCCAACCGGGTGCGGGAACTGGGCGGCGGCTATGTGGTGGTTTGTGACGGGGCGGTTTTGGCTGAGCTGCCCCTGCCCGTGGCGGGGCTGATGAGCGACCGGCCCGCCGCCTGGGTGGCGGAACAAAACGAGGCCCTGCGGGCCTGTGCCCAGGCGCTGGGCCCGGAGATGGATGCCGAGCCTTTCATGGCCCTGGCCTTTGCCAGCCTGCCGGTGATCCCCCATGTGAAGATGACCACCTTGGGCCTGGTGGACGTGGATCAGCAAAAACGGCTGCCCTTGTTTGTGGAATAAAAAAG
>CAZXRD010000045.1:0-14065 GCA_964642465.1 uncultured Oscillospiraceae bacterium
AGCAAGAAACTGAAGGATTTCTTGACTTGATCGCATCGGCTTGCCTGATAGGAAGGAGGCATGACCATGTCCCAGTACACCCCCCAGGAAGAAAAAACCATCCGGAAACTCAAACGCATCAACTACACCATATTTGGCGTTGTGGCTGCGCTGGCCATCGCCTTTGTCGTGTGGCTTTGCACCCAGCTTTATTGGAGCAGCTTTTCCTCCGGCAAATGGGCGGCCCACCCGGACCGGCGGGCAGGCATGGTGGATGATCTATTGGCCGACTACAACCTCATCGGCATGTCGGAGGCGGACATCTCCCAGCTGCTGGGCCCCAACGACAACGATACAGGCTATTTTCAACAGGCAAACCGGTATGTCTACTGCCTGGGCAACCAGCGGATCACCATGGATCGGGAATGGCTGCTGATTGATTTTACAAACGGCAGAGTCCAGGACTATTCCATCACGACAGACTAAATACACAACAAAGAGGCGCCCCGTGCATAAAGCACGGGGCGCCTCTTTGTTGTGTTACCGCTTGCCTGGCGGGCGGCGGCGCCGCTCCCGGCGCTCCCGCTCATCCAGTGGCTTTACCAAGAGGAAAAGCCCTGTGCTGACTAGAATCAAGGCCATGGTGGCACAGACATTATAAATCGGGTTTCCCATTTCCTCACTCCTTCGGCACTGTAAAGCTGACTTTAAACAAATCTCCATCGATCTCCACCTGGAAACTGCCATGCATCAACTCCGCTAAGTTCTTGGCGATGGCCAGGCCCAGGCCGTTGCCCTCGCTGGTGCGGGACGCCTCGCCCCGCTTGAACCGCTCAGTGAGCTCCTCGGCCGGGATATTCAGCTCATAGGCAGAGACATTTTTCATAGTTACGGTAGCTGCCTTCTCCCCGTCCTCCACGTCGATATAGACCCGGGAGCCGGGCATGGCGTATTTCAAGGCGTTGCTAATGAGGTTATCCATAATCCGCCACAAAAGTTTGCCGTCGGCATAGACCTGGATGGGCTCTGCGGAAAAGTGGAGGCGGAAATCCAGCTGGGCCGCCTGGATCTTGTCGTCCAGTTCCCCCATGCCCTGGCGGATCAGGTCCGCCAAATCCAAAGACTCCCAATGGACTTCCATATTGCCGCTGGCGGACTTGCTCACCTCAAACAAATCCTCTGTCAGGTTCTTCAGCCGCTGGGCCTGGTTTGCAATCACATCCAGGTACTTTTCCGCATTGGGGCCAGATAGCCCCTCTTTTTGCAGCAGATCCGTATACGTGATAATCGAGGTCAGGGGCGTACGCAGATCGTGGGAGACGTTGGTAATGAGCTCACTTTTCATCCGCTCGCTTCGGATCTCCCGCTGCACAGCGGTCTGCAAGCCGTCTCCTATGGTGTTGATATCCGCCGCCAGGTCCCCCAAGGGGCCGGCTGCCACCGACTCGATCTTATGGTCTAGGTCCCCGTCCCGGATCTTCTGGGTCCCCTCCACAATCTTATCAAACTGCCGCCCCTGGCGAAAGACCAGGATCCAGATCAGCACCACAAAGACCACATTCAGCGGGAACAGCCAGCCGGTGATGATCAGGATAACGCCAAGAATGAGGGAGACAATCACCAGGCGGCGGGAGAACTTTTGCATGGCCATGATTTTGCGCCACTGGACCTGTAAAAAGCAGACCAAGCGGACCACCGCTAGGTCGGAGACCAGGCGATGGGCCTTCCCCTTCCGAACCAGGGAGAGGACCACGCCCAGGGCCAGCAGGCCAATGAGCACGTTTAACACCAAGAAAATGGTCAGCGTAGCCGTTTTGGACCAGTAGACGGCGTACTTCTCATACAGGTCCATCTGCGCCCAAAGGAAGAAAACGACCAACACCACCAGGACCGCCAGATGCAGCTCCGTATACCAGCGGTCGATGCCCAAGGTCTTGACTTCCCCGCCCTCCGGCCGGCGGCCGGCAGCGCAGCACAGATAGATGAAAGACGCCAGACACAGCAGCAGGCCAGCGCCCACAAAGACAATAATCTGCACCGTCGCCGTGTAATTTTCCGCCTGCTCCGACTGGCGGTCCTGAACAAACGCCTGGCTAAAAGCAATCTCCAGGCTATCCAAGGGGGACATGCCGTAATAAGATGCGACGGTCGTCTGCATCCCATCGCTTGTTAGCTGGATTGCGCCGTCCTGGTCCGAGCTCATATACACCGGCATCTGGGCAAGCGCCGTGTCCGATAAACGATCGCCGGAACTCCCCTCCTGGTCCCCCAGGCGGTAGCGGTAGTAGACGCCCTGGTCCACAAAGCTCTGGAGATAGACGGCATACCAGTCTGCATTGTCTATGATTTCCTGCCGGCTGGCCTCTTCGTTCTGAATCTCCCAGCCCAGCCCCTCTTCATAGGCCTGTACCTGCTCATAGGGCGTCGTGCCATAGACCAGGCTCACGCTGATGATCTCGCCATATTCCTCCGGCCGGTCGGCCTCTATGCCGCTGTAACGGTTGCCCTGGGCATCCTCGGCAACCACCCAGAAGTCGTCCAGGGGCATCTTAGCCTCCAGCGCTTCTAAAATATAGCTGACGCCATACTCTTCCGCCAGCCGGTCCGCCAGGTTCTGGCGCTCTGACTCCGTCAGCTGGGCGCTGGTATAGCGGCTGCCCTGGGCCAAATACCAGACGGCGTTGTCAATTTCCCACAAGTCCTCTTGGAGCGCATGGGAATGTAGATAATCTTTGCTCAAAGTGAGGTCTTGCTCTGGCAGCCGGGACACGCCCCAAAGCCCCAGAAGCAGGCCGGCTGTAAACAGCAGCACGGCAAATGTTTTTACCAGCGGGTTATACCTGTTTTTCAATTTTGTATCCAATGCCCCATACCACCTTTAAATACCTGGGCTCTCTGGGATTGATCTCAATCTTCTCCCGGATGCGTCGAATGTGGACAGCCACGGTATTTTCCGCACTATAAGCGGCCTCGTTCCATACGCTTTCATAGATCTGGGCAATGGAGAACACCTTTCCCGGGTGGGAGATCAGCAGCCGCAGGATCCGGTATTCCACCGGCGTCAGCCGCACTTCCTCCCCGTCCACGGTGACGGTCTTGGCCTCGTCATC
This sequence comes from uncultured Oscillospiraceae bacterium, assembly GCA_964642465.1. Classification (GTDB taxonomy): domain Bacteria; phylum Bacillota; class Clostridia; order Oscillospirales; family Oscillospiraceae; genus CAZXRD01. The sequence goes on from CAZXRD010000045.1 coordinate 3,090, forward strand.
TAAGCACAGCCCACCCACGACAAACACGTTTTTGGCGGTCTGGGCGCCGCCCAGCTGGGTGTAGCGGCGGAGCTGGGATTTCACACGGGCAATGAGCTCCAGCGGGTTAAAAGGCTTTGTGATGTAGTCATCCGCCCCGATGTTCAGGCCCATAATCTTATCCGTGTCCTCGCTTTTGGCGGAGAGCATGATGACCGGCACGTTCTTCTGTTCCCGGATCTTCAGCGTGGCCCGAATGCCGTCCATTTTCGGCATCATAATATCCATGATAATGAGGTGTATCTCCTGCTGCTCCATCACCTGCAGCGCCTCCAGCCCGTCATAGGCCTTGAAAATCGTATACCCCTCGTTTTGGAGATAGATTTCAATGGCGTCTACAATTTCCTTTTGGTCGTCGCAGATTAAGATGTTCATACAGCAGGCCTCCCTCTCGTCCACGCATTTAGGATAGCACGGGGATATGACAAACAGCAGCTGGAAACTCTTACGAATTTCTTAAAGCCAGGGGCACCGCCTGGTACTCCTCCCCCAGGGTCCGGGGCTGCACGGTGCCGGCGGTGACGTCCGCCACCCGGGTGAGAAATGCCGGGGTATGGGGCTGGGGCAGCAGGGCCTGGATTGTCACCTGGGCCCCGTAGTCCGTATCCAGTATCTGGCCGGATGCGGCCGCAATCTCTTTTTTTAGGCGCTCATATTGGTTATAGGGGCAGGGGATCTCCAGCCTCGTCCAAAGGCCCATGACGGCGATGCCCGCTTTGTCCAGGGCCAGCTTAGCGGTGTGGGAATAGGCCCGGACCAGGCCCCCGGCGCCCAGCAACACACCCCCAAAATACCGGGTGATGACGCAGCACACATTGGTGATTTCCTCGCTTTGGAAGACCCGCAGGGTGGGCTGGCCCGAGGTGCCCTGGGGCTCCCCGTCGTCGCTGTAGCGCATGGCGCCGCCCCGGATGATATAGGCGTAGACATTATGGGTGGCGTCCCAGTGCTTCTCCCGCATGGCCTGGATATGGGCCAGGGCCTCTTCCTCTGTCTCCGTGTGCCAGACCCGGCCGATGAAGCGGGATCGCTTCTCCACATATTCCGCTTCCCCAAAACCGGCGGGGATCCGATACTCGTTCATCTGTCCGCCACCTCGACCACATAGTCCCGCAGCCGCCCGTAGAGCACCGGGGTCAGCACGGCCTCCACTTCTATATGGCCCTCCTCATACCGCACCTGCTGCACAGCCGCCTCCCTATGGAGGGTGTCTAGCAGGCCGCCCTGGTCATAGCCCAGGCGCAGGCGGACTTTCCTAGATTCCCGGCCCAAAATGGCGGCGATATCCGCCAAAAGCTGGTCCATACCCTCCCCGGTCTTGGCAGAGACCCGGACGATATGTTCCCCATGGGGCAGGATCTCCCCGGTATAGAGGTCTGACTTGTTGAAGGCCACGATCTTGGGGGTCTGCTCCGCCCCCAGTTCCACAATCAGCTTGTCCACCACAGCCGCCTGCTCCTGCCAGTCGGAGCTGGAGGCGTCAATCACATGGATCAGCAGGTCGGCGTAGGTGAGCTCCTCCAGCGTGGCCTTAAAAGCCTCCACCAAATGGTGGGGCAGCTTTCGGATAAAGCCCACCGTGTCGGAGAGGAGCACGTCCATATTCTCCCCCACCACCAGGTGCCGGGTGGTGGTGTCCAGGGTGTCAAACAGCCGGTTGTTGGCGGGGATGCCGGCGCCGGTGAGCCGGTTTAAAATGGAGGACTTCCCCGCATTGGTATAGCCCACCAGGGCCACCACCGGGACCCGGTTGCGCTCCCGCCGGCGGCGCTGGGTGCTGCGGACCCGCCGTACCTCCTCCAGCTCCTGGCTCAGCTTGTCGATCTTCCGGCGGATGTGCCGCCGGTCCGTCTCCAGCTGGGTCTCACCGGGGCCCCGGGTACCGATGGGGCTGGCCCCGCCGGAGGCGGTCTGCCGCACCAGATGCCCCCACATGCCGGTGAGCCGGGGCAGCAGATATTTATATTGGGCAAGTTCCACTTGGAGTTTGCCCTCCCGGGTCCTGGCCCGTTGGGCAAAAATATCCAAGATCAAAGCGGAGCGGTCCAAAATCCGCACGCCCAGTTCCTCCCCCAGGACCCGCATTTGGGAGGGGGACAGCTCATTGTCAAAGATCACTAGGTTGCAGTACCAAGCTGGGATCAGCGCTTTCAGCTCCGCCACCTTCCCCTCGCCGATAAAGGTGCGGGGGTCCGGGGACGCCCGGTGCTGGAGCATGGTCCCGCAACACTGGGCCCCCACCGTCTCCGCCAGGGCCGCCAGCTCTTCCATGCTGGCCTCGCTGGCCCGCTGATCTGCCTCCAGGCGGTCGGCGTCCAGGCCCACCAAAATGGCCCGCTCGGTATATCCGCTGTTTATCTCTTCTGCCATAGTTCTCCATTCCCACGGCCGCAGCCGTGTCCTATGCCCTTATTTTTTCTCCAAAACCCGGAGAATCTCCCCGATGTACAGCCGGTGATAGTCTCCGTTGGGATAGTCTTTTGCAATGCTGGGGTCCAAAAAGTGCTCCGGCAAAATGTCCTGGTAATAGAGCTTCTTACACACCAGGACCAGCTCCGCCTGCTCAAAGTATACGGCCCCTGTTTCATCCTCTATCGGCGTAAAGCCACAGGCCTTTACTTTATCGATATCCCGGCCGCTTTTGCTGCCGCAAAGGCGCAGAGCCTCCCGCTGGGATTCCGGCAGGAAAGACAGGGTAAAAACCCCTTCCTGCTCCAAAAACCCATAGGTATAGCGGCTGGGCCGGATATAAATAGTGGCCACAGGGCGGCCCCACAGCACGCCTAAGCCGCCCCAGCTGGCTGTCATGGTATTTACCTTGCCAGGTTTGCCGGCTGTAACCAGCATCCACTGGTCCCCAATCAAAGCAAAGGGGTTTGCGGTCATCGCTTTCGGATCGATGATTTGAAATGCCACGGCATTTGCCTCCTTTTTATTGTCTGGTTTTGCTCCCTATTATTATACTGCAAAGCCGGGAAAAAAGAAAACCCGTGCCAGGGCTGGCACGGGTCTTTTTTCGTCTGGGGTGCTTATTTTTTATCCAGGCCGAACTTGCGGTTGAACTTGTCCACACGTCCGCTGGTATCTACCAGTTTCTGCTTACCTGTATAAAAAGGGTGACATTTCGAGCAGATCTCTACCTTGATGTCCTTTTTTGTGCTCCCCGTTTCAATGACCTCTCCGCAAGCGCACCGGATAGTCGTCTGCTGGTAATTCGGATGAATTCCTTCCTTCATGATGTTCACCTCTTTCGTCTTATGTCCATGCTGCCCCATTAGGCGCATAGGGTATTTTAGCATAGAGGCACATAAATTGCAAGTTATTTTTTCAATTTTACCTCTGCATCCCGTTCAGGTCCCAAATCCACCACTTGATCAGCTGCAAAAAAGTACAAAAGCCGCCTTGTCACAGGCTTTTTCAAAATGGTCTCCAGGGCGGCGGCATAGGCCTCCACCTGGCCCCGGTAGCTCTCCGCCCGGGCCTGGACCTGGTCGCCATACACCCGGTCGGTTTTGTAATCCAGCAGCAAAATGTCCGCCTCCCGCTCCACAAAGCAGTCCACCACCCCCTGGAGCAGGATTTCCTCCCCTGCCCCACCGGAAAAGTACCGTTCCGCCGGGACAAGCAAGGAGAATTTAAACTCCCGCCGCACTGGTACGCTTTGGAGATACCGGCCCAAAGGCGACTGGAAGAAGCGGAAAATCTTTTTCCCGTCCACCGCCTCCGCCTGGGCCGGGGTGAGCTGCTGCTTTTCCACCAGCGCCTGCAGCTGGGCCTGGATGGCCTCCAAGCTGCCGCAGCGGCCGTAGTCCATGTGCTGCATGGCCAGATGTAGCGCCGTCCCCCGCTCCGCCGGGGTCATGCGGCGTACATCTACCATAAAAGCGGGCCGTTCCGGCGGGCGGTGCTGGGCAGGCTGTTCTATCAGCGGTGCCCCCTCTTCCGCCGCCTCCTGGCTGCGGAAATCCCCTTTTAGCTCCGTGGCGGTGAGCTTGGAGGGCAGGTCCACTGCCGCCCCATGGGGATAGATATAGGCCAGGTTCTTCTGGATATCCGCCATAGCCTGCTGCACCTGGGCCGTCTCCGGTGCCGCCGGAGCGGCGGGCGTAGCGTCCTCCCCTTCCGCCTGCTGCCAGGCGGAAGCTGGCTCTATCTGGAGCTTCCAGGGGCTGCCGGGAAGCAGGGCTGCCCGGAGCAGGATCTCCCCCATAGACTTGGCGCCTTTTAATACCTGGGGCGCTATGGGCAGGGATGCCTCCCCCCGGTCCCGCTCCATCTCCCGTTGGGCGTCCCGGGCGGTGTAGGTGACGATCAACCGCTCCTGGGCCCGGGTCAGGGCCACATAGAGCACCCGCAGCTCTTCCGCTGCCATCTCCCCCATCAGCGTGGCGGTAATGGCCTGGCGGGGCAAGGTGGCATATTGGATGTGCCGGTCCAAGTCCACCCGCCTTGGCCCAATGCCCAGGCGCTGGTGGATCAGCAGGGGCCGGCGGGTGTCCACCACATTAAATTGCCGGCCGGTATCGCACAAAAACACCACGGGGAACTCCAGGCCCTTGGACCGGTGGATACTCAGGATCCGCACCGCCTGCTCTTGACTGGGCGGCGGCACAGAGAGGTCCTCCCCCCGCTCCATCATCCGCCGCAGATAGGCGGAAAAGGCGGAGACGCCCCGGTACCCCTCCGATTCAAATTGCTGGGCATACTGCAACAGGGCCATCAGGTTCTGCCGCCGCTGGGCGCCGCCGGGCATAGCGCCGAAAATCTCCAAAACGCCCAAACTGCTGTAGATCTGCCACAGCATCTCGTAGGTAGACAAATCCGCCGCCACCAGGCGCAAGCTCTCCAACGCCTGCAGAAATGCGGCGTACTTGGGCTCTGTCTCCGCCGCCTGGCACAGGGCCGTATAAAAGTCCGTATCCCGATCCCCGGCCCGGATGGCCGCCAGATCGTCCGGTGTGAACCCGTACAGGGGGCTGCGCAGCAGGGAGATCAGGGGCACGTCCTGCATGGGGTTATCGATCACCGCCAAAAATGAGGTCATAACGGCAATCTCCACGCTTTTGAAAAAGTCCTCCCCTTGATCGGCGGCTACGGGGATCCCCGCCTCCGCCAGGGCCGCCCCATAGACTGCCCCGGAGGTACCGGGAGATCGGAGCAGCACCGCAATATCCCGGTACTCTAAGGGGCGCAGGGTCCCCTTCTCCTCCACCTGGCAGCCGCCGTCTAGCATAGCCCGGATGCGGCTGGCCACATACCGGGCCTCCGCCAGGGCCTTGTCCTCGTCTCCCGGGTCCTCTGCGTCTTTCCGGTCGAACAGGCACAGCTCCACCGGCGCCCCCGGGGTAGCAAAATCGGCCCCCGGGTACAGGGATTCCTCCTGTGTATAGGCCATCTCCCCATACTGGGGGCTCATCACATTTTGGAACAAAAAGTTTACAGCTTCCAAAATCTCCGGGCGGGAGCGGAAATTTTTCGAGAGCAGGATCTTCCTAGGCTCCCCTGCCGCCGCCTGTTTGGCCGGCGGAAAGCGCCGGTATTTTTCCAAAAAGATACTGGGGTCCGCCAAGCGGAAGCGGTAGATGGACTGCTTCACATCCCCCACCATAAATAGGCTATTTTCGCAGGACAGGGCCTGAAACAGCCGCTCCTGGATCTCGTTGGCATCCTGGTACTCGTCCACCATCACTTCCCGATACCGGGCGCTCACTTCTCTAGCCAGGGTGGTGGGGGCGCCGGTCTCCCGCTCTGTCAGCAGCGCCAGAGCCAAATGTTCTAAATCTGAAAAGTCCAGCAGGTTCCGCCGCTTTTTCTCTGCGGCATAGGCCCGGTCAAAGTCCATACACAGCTGGAAAAGCCCCCGGATGGTGGGGTATACGGCGTCCATATCTGCAAACACCGCCTGGGAATCCGCCTGGAAGGGCTCCAGCAGCCGGGGAATCTCTTTCTTACACCGGTCCCGCAGTCCCTTCACCCAATTGAGCAGGGCTGTATCCCCAAAGTTGCGCACAGCTCCCAAGCGGGGGAAAGGCACGTCCACCGCCCCTACGTCGTCCCAGCTCTGCTCCAGGGCCAAACGGAGCTGCCGCAGGCCCGCCAGGGTAGCGGAAAAGCTCTCCCCATAGGCCTTTTCCAGCCGGGGCTCCCGGTAAATGGCATCCAGCGCCTCCTCCATCCGGTCTATCCAATATCCCACAGCCAAGGCGGCGTCCGCCATCAGCTGCCGGCCCCAAACCGTGGCCCCGGCATCCGCCTGTCCCGCCGTCTCCCACTGGGCCAGGCAGTCTGTCATCCATCGGTCTGGGTCCGGGTGGCTTTTTAGCTTTCCATATAAATCCAGCGCAATCTGCACCAACCGGCTATCATCCCGGCCGGCTCCCATGGTATCCGCCAGCAGGGCAAAGTCCGGATCCATGGTCTCATAAGCCTGTTCCAACTGATTTTCCAGCACGGCGGCCTGGATCTGGTCCGTCTCCCGGGTCTCCGCTACCCGGAAATTGGGTCGAATCCCTAGCAAATGAGCGTTTTCCCGGATCAAATTGCTGCAAAAAGCGTGGATGGTGGAGATATCTGCCCGGTAGCCCAGGGCGGACTGCCGCCGCAGATGCCGGTCCGTCGGCGTCTTGGCCAGCATGCCGGCCACCTGGTCGGTAATCCGGCTACGCAGTTCTCCCGCCGCCGCCTTGGTATAGGTGATGATTAAAAAGTCGTCCACATTACAGGGGGCGGCCGGGTCTGTCACATAGGCCATCAGCCGCTCCACCAAAACCCGGGTTTTTCCGGAGCCCGCTGCAGCGGAAACCAGCAGGTCGCCCCCCCGGTCCGTGATGGCCGCTGTCTGCTCCGGCGTAAAGCGCAGCTCAGCCATGGGCCTCGTCCCCTTTCTCCTCGTCCGCCAGCCGGCCCCAGACCTCTTCCGGCCGCATAGGCTGCAGGCGTCTGGCCTGGTCCCCCCGGCGCTTGTCAAAGTGGCAGGCCTGGTAGAAATCACAGTACAGGCAGGCCGTATCCCGCTGGCTCCGATAATAGGGGTCGGCGGTGATATTCCCCTCTGACAGGGCTCGGCCCATCTCCTCTAGCGTCTGATAGATGTGCCACCGCAGCTGTCCCAACTGCTCTGCCGAGGCCAGAGCGCCGCTGTAATCCCCTTCTCTGTTCAATCGAACCGGCAAGTATTTTGGCTTGCCAGATTCCATGGCCTCCAGTACCTTGGCATCTTCCAGCAGCAGTCCGGAACGCACCAGCTCCTTTGCCACCTGTTTTTCCATCTCCTCTGCAGAGGCGCCACGGGATACAGAGACCACCACATCCCGGGCTGGTGCATACAGCACCCCCGCCGGGACAATCTCTTTCCCGTAGTAGGCACTCCCCTCCTCCTGCAGGACAAAGAGATATAAAAGCATCTGCATGCCCATGCCGTACCATATATCCGACAAGTTAAATGGCTTTACGCCAGTTTTGTAGTCTACCACCCGCAAATAGAGCTTATCTTCATGGATCCAGCCGTCCACCCGGTCCACCACGCCGTTTAGGCGCAGGGCCACGTCCCCAGCCTTGATATCCACAGGGGGCAAATCCCCACCCTCTGCAAAGCGCAGCTCAAAACTCAAGGGCTCAAACTGGGAACAGGCCAGCTCCGCCCCCATATCTGTCACCACCCGCTGGGCGCTTTTCACCAACCGGGCAAAAAGATAGCGGAAGCGGCCGCTGCGCCCCTCTAGCCCGCCCAGCTCCTGCTGGACGAAGTCCTCCACATACCGGGCGGTGATGGCCCGCAGCTGGGCCGGCTGGACCTGATGAAAGCCGCCCAAGGCCTTTACCTCCTGGGTCACATGCTCCAGGATAAAATGCATAAACGTACCGTACAGGGGGGCGTCCAGCGTGGCCTTGGTCCGGGGTCTCGCCTGGAGGCCGAATTGGAGGAAATAGGCAAAGCGGCAGCTGTGGTACTTGTCCACCCGGGAGGCGGACAGGAGCAGTTTGCTGCCGTAAAGCCGCTGCACCGCCGCTGCAGAAAGGCGGCCACGCTCTAAGGCGCTGGCCTGACGCACCCGCTGGAGCCGCTCCGCCCAGTCCGGATCTGTATCCAGGCAGGCAGCCGCCGCTGCCGCTAGGGTCGGGTCCTCCCCGCTGAGCGCCAGGCGGAAACAGGGGCGCTGGGCCTGCGTCAGATAGCGCAGATCCAAGCCCGGCCGCTGCACAGGCAGCCCAAAGCGCTCCGCCGCTTGGAGAAAAACAAAAGAGGGCCGCAGCTCCTGGCCGGAATCCGTCTCCGGACAAAAGAGGTAAAGCCGCTCTGTGGGCAGGGAGACCGTCTCATAGATTAGCTCCATTTCCCGGTAAAGCCGACTCTCCGGCGACTCAAACCAGCCTATGCCCAGGTCGGTGAGCAGCCGGCGGTCAGCATCGGACAACACGCCCCCTGCCTGCTGCACCGAAGGCAGGCGATCATCCGTGGCCCCTAAGAGAAATAGGCACTTTATCCCGTCCCGTCGGGCCCGGTCCATATCCCCGGCGGTGACCTTGTCTAGGGACATGGGGATGCTGGCCACCTGGTACTGGGAGAGCACCAAGGGAAACAGCTCCCCAAAATCCTCCATGGAGAGGGGTGCATCCCCCAGGATATTGGCAAACTGTTCCAGGGCATTCATGAGGATGTCCCACAGCTGCAGATACTCCGCCCCCAGCTCCGGGTGCCGGTCCGCCTGGAAGGCGGCGGCTTTTTCCTCCAGCCGCCCATAGAGGCCGATCTCCTCCAAAAACCGATACAGGGCCCGAACTTGGCCCAAAGCGGTGTCCGCCCTTTTGGCCCGGCGGATGTACCGGCCCAGGGGCGCCGCCACCTGCCGGCGGGTGCTGTCGATCTCCGCCAAAAGCTGGGCCGCCCCCTCGTCTGGGGTCTGGTTATAGCCCCGTGGGTCATCGCTCCAGGCTTCCTCTGTCAGCCATTTGCCGCCCCGGATATTCCATTTCAGCACATAGTTTTCCAGTTTGTCCCGCTGGGCCAGGGAAATCCCTGTGAGATTGGTTTTGAGATAGGCGAGCACCGCCTCCGGCTCCCAATTCCGGGTGGCCACATCCAGAGCCCCGGTAATCAGCGCCAGCACCGGCTTTTCCAAAATGCTGGTCTTTTCCCCCACAAAGAGGGGGATGTCAAAGAGCTGGAAGGCCGCCTGCAGCGGCGCAGCGTAGTCGGAAAAGCCCCGGGCCAGCACGGCGATATCCCGATACCGCAGCCCCTGTTCCCGGACCAGCTGCCGCACTAGGGCGGCGCAGCGCTCACACGCTTCATGGGCGTCTGCCACCCTGTAAAGGAAAATGGCTTCACTGGCATCAGAAGACTCGGTATCCACCGAGGCTGCCGGGTCAAAAAGGCCCTCTGCAAATTGGCGTATTACCGGCATTTTTTCGCCATTTTTCCGCTTTTTCTCTACTTTTTCTACAGATATGCCCCGGCTTTGGGCATATTCCGCCAGCCGGTCCGCCGTACGGATGGCACTGGCAAAGACTTGGGGATTGCAGCCGCTGTCCGCCATGAGGGCCACGGTCACATCCAGGCCCCGATGGAGCAGCGCCTCCACCGCCCGCAGCTCCTGGGCTGTAAAATCCGTAAATCCGTCTATGTAAATTCTGGCGTTTTGCAGCATTTGACTCTGGGGGATCATACCCGCCAGCCGGGTCAGCCGGTCCCGGGGGTCCATATGCTCCCCGGAGAGCAGGGCGTCATAGGCACCCAAGATCAGGGCCAAGTCCCCCAACTTTTTCCCGCCCGTACCGGTGGCCTGCTGGGCGGCCTCCACCAACAGCTCCGGCGTGACGCAGGCGGCCTTCAGCTCGTCCGCCGCCTCCACCAAGCTGGACACCAACCCCGCCCCCAGGGTCTGGGCGGTGTAGACCTGGAGTTGGGCGGAGACCGATCGCAAAGCCAGGGCCATGGCCAGCATCCGGCCGCCCCCGTCCAGGGGCTTTTTCGCTGTGCCCCCCAGCTCGGCGGCCAAACGCAAATACAGCCGGGAGAAAGTCAAAACCTCGGCATATAAGCTGGACTGGGGCCCGCAGAAGGCGCAGAGCCGCCGCTCCGCATTGTGGGAATACTGGTCCGGCACCAGGAGGATCTGCCCCTCCATCCCCAGGGCCATATTCTGGCGTATTTCCGCCAAGATATCCCGGGATTTGCCGCTGCCGGCCCGGCCCAAAATCAGCTTTAACACAGGCTCTGCCCCCCTTTCCTGCCGCTTACAAAACAAAATGGCTCTATGTAGGCGTAATGCCTACATAGAGCCATTGTACCACAGGTTTTGCAGTTTTTATAGCCTCATGTAAAGAGAGATTTCAGTTTTTCCCACCACTCCAAAATGCGGAATTTGATCACATAGCCGGTGTCCGCCTGGGTGATGAGGCCGGTCTCCTCCTCTGTAAGGCCCCAAGTGGCAAAGGCGTCCCGGCTGGTGACCACCTGGGTGCAGAGGGGCGGGAAAGCCACACACCACCAGTTTTGCCCGGCCCCCTCCCCCAGCACAACCCGCAGGGCCGTGTATTCGCCGGCGGGGAGGCTGAAACTCTCATAGTCCCGGGTGGGAAACTGCTCCTGGGTCAAGGTGGCGACGGCGCTATAATCTGCTGCGCCGCTTTGCCGCAGCGTCTCCCGAGCGGCAGCGGTGAGCAGGGGCAGGGCCGCCTGTATCTTGGCCGCCGCCTGGTCTTTCGTCTGGCAATCTGCCAGCAGGGGCTCCAACACGGCGATAATCTGATCTCGCACCACCAGTTTTACCGCCTGATCGGTGTCGGAATCCGAATTTGCCACCACGTGGATGCGGATCAGTTTGTCGGAAACCGCCGCCTGGTCTTTTCCCAGCACAAAGCCGCAGAGCAAGGTGATCGCCAGGGCCAGCTCCCAAATTTTCAATTTCATTTTCATAAAAAACACCGTCCATCTA
>CAZXRD010000046.1:0-13645 GCA_964642465.1 uncultured Oscillospiraceae bacterium
CAGCGCCCGGCCGGGGATGCCACGGCGTTGGAAAATAGCGCAAGGACCCTGTCCATTGTGATGCGCATCGTGGCCGTGGTGAGCCTAGCGGCCTTCTTTATGAACGTGGTCAGCGTCAATGCCTGGGGTGGCAGCTATCCAGTCTCCACAGGTTTGCTGTTCGTTCAAATGGTTTTCCGGTATGAGATGAACTGGCTTTACGCCCTGGGCACCCTTTTCTTGCTGTGGCCTGTGGTGGGGGCCCTGTTTTCCTTTGCCAAAGGCAAGGACTATGCAAAGAAGATGATCGTCTACGGCGTCATTGAGCTGATCCTGGGTGCCGCCTTCTACATCAGCATTTCCAGTGCGCCGGACGGCAGCTACAGCCCCGGCGTCGGCGGGTACATCTTCTTAATTGTGGCGGCGTTCCAGGTGATCTTGGGCGTGGTCTGCCAGAACAAGTATAAGCAAGCGGGGCAATAGACCGGTTAGGGCAGCTTTGCCATAAAGCGCCAGGGCCGGGCCTGGTCCTCCGGCGTGGCGTAGCCGATGCCGACCCGGGGCCCGGCCGTATAGGGAAAGGTTACGCCGTCGTCTTCCAGCCACAGCTGGTCAGAGGTGCGCAGGTCTATGCCGTTGAGCCCCCGGTCAATTTTCAGGGCCTTGGTAAGCCGCCCCGGCCCGGGGTACCCTTCTATGCCCCGGATAAGGACTGCCTCTGGATGGCCGGCAGGGCCGGAGACCACATTTAGCAGGTTGTGGATGCCGTAACATAGATAGATGTAAGCGGCGCCGCCGGCCCGGTACAGGACCTTGGTGCGCTCTGTCATGCCTCTATGGGCGTGACAGGCGCTGTCCGATTCCCCATAATAACATTCTGTTTCTGTGATGCGAAGCCGGAGGAGGGCACTGCCCCGCCTCCGGCAAAGCATTTTCCCCAAAAGCAGCGGGGCCAGCTCCGTAGCCGGCAGGTCGTATAAGTCTGTCAGACGCATAGCGCAGCTCCTTTGATTTATAGAAATTGGAAATAACAGTGATACATTTAGCCATTTCTATTGATTGTACTATGTATTTCCGATATAATCAAGGGCGCAACGTGAAAGTATTCTGGGCAATATGCACAGAAGAAAGTACCGTACAAATAAACGACAGAGGAGAATGCGCATGACAACGAAAAAACCGGACATCCGCTTCATCCCCTCGGGGGATATCAACGACCCCTATGCCAATTACCACGGCTTCCACCCGGGCACCACGCTGTTGCCTAAGGGTTATGTATATGAGGAGGGGCGGCTGGAGCTGCCCTGCGAGATCGTTTTTGACCGGGATGTGGCCATCCCCCTGCGGGACGGCGTGAAGATCTATGCCGATATCTACCGGCCCAACACCCAGGAAAAGGTGCCGGTGATCTGCAACATCACCTGTTTTGGGAAAAACGGCTCCTACTTCACTTTGGACGTGCTGGCCAAAATGTCCGGCAACAAGGAGCGGTTTGGCATCCCCCGGTCCGCCACCTCCGGCATGGAGACCTGGGAGGGGATCGACCCCGCATTCTGGGTGGACAAGGGCTACGCCGTGGCCAATGTGGATATGCGTGGCGCCTACATGTCCGAGGGGGACGCCCACTACTTCGGCTCCCAGGAGGCGGAGGATGATTACGACATCATCGAGTGGATGGGCACCCAGCCCTGGTGCAATGGAAAGGTGAGCATGGCGGGCAACTCCTGGCTGGCCATCGTCCAGTGGTACGCCGCCTCCCAGCAGCCGCCCCACCTGGCCTGCATCGCACCCTGGGAGGGACACACCGACCTGTACCGGGACGAGATGTACTTAGGGGGCATCGCCAACTATCAGGCGGTGCGGCTGAACAACACCTACGGCGTGGGCGGCATGGAAGACCTGCGGGGGATGATGGAGACCCACCCCCTGATGGACGACTACTGGGCCGACAAGGTGGTGGATCTGTCCAGGATCGAGTGCCCCGCCTATGTGGTGGCCAGCTGGCCCAGCGTGGTCCATTGCCAGGGTACCTTCCGAGCCTGGCGGGAGATCGCCTCCAAGGAGAAATGGCTGCGGGTCCACAACACCCAGGAGTGGCCGGACCTGTATGACGCCTATAATTCCTATGACCTGCTGCGGTTCTACGACCACTATATGAAGGGGATCAACAACGGCTGGGAGAACACCCCTAAGGTGCGCCTCTCCGTACTGGACCCCGGCGGCCAGGACAACATCGGCCGCATGGAGACGGAGTTCCCCCTGGCCCGCCAGCAGCTGACGCCTCTGTATATAGATGGGAAGACCATGTCCCTGGACCCGGCACCCGTACAGGAGGAGGCCGCCGTCCGCTATTGCGGCGACGACGGAAAGAGCGTGGTGAAATTCTCCATGACCTTTGACAGAGAGGCGGAGATCACCGGCTACATCAAGGCCAAACTCTGGGTAGAGGCCGTGGGCAATGACGATATGGACATCTGCGTCAAGGTGAGCAAGACCGACGGGAGCGGCCAATATCTGTACCACAATGCCCGGCTGAGCCTGTATTCCGGGCCAAACACCCGGCATCGGGTCTCCCTGCGGAAGACCGTGCCGGAGAAATCCCTGCCGGAGCACCCCTATTACGCCTATGACACGGTGGAAAAGCTGGCCCCTGGGGAGATTGTCCCGGTAGAGATCGCCATCTGGCCCGCCGCTATGCGCTTTCACAAGGGGGAAAAGCTGGAGCTGGCCGTGTCCGGTTTTATGTACATGCAGGAGTCCTCGCCCATGTCCCAGCTCAAAGTGGATATCCAAAACAAGGGGGACCATGTGCTCCACACCGGCGGCAAATACGATTCCCATCTGCTGGTGCCCTTCATCCCGATAGAAGAATAACGATACATAAAGAAAAGGCCCTGGGGCAGCGCCCCAGGGCCTTTTTAGCGTATCGAAAAATTCGGCACGTGACAAAAATGCCTGCATTTTTGTCAAGGGATGCAGCCCGCAGCAGCGCACTCGCTGCGCTCGCACGTTTGCGGGCTGAGCAGTGTTTTTCCGACGCACATGTCGCCGGAAAAACCGAGTATACTTGATTTCGCTGCCAGTTGGCAGCAAAACTCTGCCGAGGGCCTTTTGCCTTATCAGAAGCGCCCCGCATTCAGCGTGGCCTGCCGTGGTTTAAAACTCTATTTTTTTGCTGATGTCCTCTACTTTTCCCTGGTAGAGGTTGTACATCTCCGGCAGGAAAGAGGCCAGGTTGGACATCTCCTGAATGGTGTGGCGCAGCATGACCCAAGAGATGGCCTCTGCATCGGTGCCCTCGGGCATGGTATTGTAGGGTACGCCGTGGTGCATGCCTTTGCCGATCCAGAACCGGCTGCGGAGCTCGCAGCCGCCCACCACCGGCCGGACGGTGTGCAGGAAACAGTTGAAGGGCACTTTGATATCCGGGTCCTTGGCCCGGTATTCCTTGGCCTTTTCCTCCCCAAACATGATCAGAGAGTCCCCGTAAAACAGTACGGAGGCACAGGCGTGGGCCTTGACCGGGGAGGCCAGCACCTTGTGCATGTCCAAGCCAAACTCCTCCGGCGCATAGAAGCGCAGGCAGCACACACCGGACTCCTCCAAGCTGGTGAGCCCCTCTGTGGGGAAGTGCTCCTTGTTCCAGTTCCGGGTGGCCAGGGAGATGCCGGAGTCATCGCTGTGGAGATAGGGGTCCCGCACATAGCAGTCCAGATGGGCGTTGGGCAGCCAGGCGGCCAGCCGCTCCCCCTTGAGGGGGTGGAAGTTGAACCACCAGTCAAACATGGTGGGGATGGCGTTGGGGAAATAGGTGCGGTTAGCCACAAAGCCAGTGCCGTCCGGCATGGCGCAGTAGCCGATCTCTACCGACTGCTCGCCGGGCAAAAACAGGTCGCTCCGATCCTCGATGGCCATGGCCAGCTGGGGGTTGCAGGGGCCGTTGTTTAGGGCGTCCAGCTGCTCCGGGGCCACGTCCGCCAGCGGCCGCTCCAGGATCTTTGCAAAGGGGGAATCCTTCCACTCCTCTTTCACCTTTACCGTGGGGTAACTGCGCAGGTCTTCCATTGTGATCTTAGGGAACTTCGCCATATGTACGCCTCCTTGTCACTGATGCTGGTCTTCCCAGTTTGATTCTGCATACAGTTTATGCCCTTTCACCGGCGGAGAAAAGCCCAGAAAAAATCAGAGTGTCTAAATGGTTGACACTTTGTCACAATGTGTTACCATAAGGGGGGAGCCGATGGGGTTAAAGGAGGCATGGATGTGAATCGGAACGCCTATAATCGGGCCCGGACCATGGAGGATATCCAGACGGGTTTTATGGAGCTTTACGAGGAAAAGGGGATAGACCGGCTGACCGTCCGGGAGATCTGCGAAAAGGTGGGCATATCTAGGGCGATGTTCTACCGGTATTTTGACGACAAGTACCAGGTCCTACAGTACATTGAGGACCGGTTGATTGAAGGCGTGCGCCGGATCAATGTGGGCTTGGTGGATGTGCCGCTTCACGCCTACCGGCGGGGGGACCCGTTTCCCCTGTTTGTGGACACGGCCCGGTACATCCGGTCCCAGGAGCGGTATTTCCGCCCCCTTTTGAATGTGCACGGGGATCCCCAATTCATTTTCCGCTGGAAAAAACAGATCCGGTCGGACGTGGGGAAGAAATTTCTGCACGATCAGATCACCACATTCAACCTGGATGTGGTGACAGAGCTGTTTGCCGCAGCCATTGTGGGGCTGTACACCTATTGGTTTTTTGAAAACCCGGATCTCTCCTGTGAGGAGCTGTCAGAGATTGCCGGCAACCTGCTGTGCGGCTCCCTGTACGACTTTCAATAGTGCAAGAAGGCCCTGGGGACAGTGCCCCAGGGCCTTCTTTTTTGCTTATTACTCTACAAAATCGTCGCTATCCATGTAGCGGACAGCCTCTATCCCGGCGATGCGGCCGGAATTGATGGCAAAGCCCATGGTGGACCCGGGCATGACAAAGCAGTAGCTGTCTCCAAAAATGGAGCAGGCGTCCGTGCCGCAGGCGAACAGGCCGGGGACCTTGTCCCCCTGCTCCGAGAGGCAGTTCATGTCCGCATTGACCTTGATGCCGCCCAGGCTGCCGTAGCCGGAGGGGAAGTGCCGGGCCACATAGTACCGGCCGCCGGTAAGGGGGCGCATGTACTTGGGGTGTTTGCCAAACTCCTCGTCATAGGCCCCGGCCATGGCGTTGTAGCGCTGGACAGTGGCAGTGAGGTTTTTCAGGTTGATGCCGGTGACCATGGCCACCTCCTCCAGACTGTCGCAGGCCCAGAAATGCTGCCCCTCCCGGGCGGCGTCGTGGAGGGAGGACAGGCCTGAAGCGGCAACCCCGGTGCCGCCCAGGTAGGCCGATAGTTCCTTGTCCCAGTTGTCCATGGTCTTGATGTTGTGGTGGAGGGTGATGTAGTCCA
This sequence comes from uncultured Oscillospiraceae bacterium, assembly GCA_964642465.1. GTDB lineage: Bacteria > Bacillota > Clostridia > Oscillospirales > Oscillospiraceae > CAZXRD01. Next base: position 5,421 of record CAZXRD010000046.1, read on the forward strand.
GGCCGGTCTCCCGGTAGCCGTTTACAATATCCTCAGAGATGATGGTGAAGCCGCAGCGGCCCTTTTGCCGCATAATGCTGTTGCCGGTGAAGGTGGTGTTGTTCATGATGCTCTCGTCAATGAACCGCTCTCCGTCCAGATTGACCATCAGGTTGGGCTGGCGCATGACCTCCGACAGGGTTTTGTAGATATCCGTGGTGCCGGGAATGTTGTAGGTGACCTCCATATTCACCGGCGTTTTGCCCGCCCCGGCGGCCCAGGCCATCTGCATACCCTCCCCATTGATGCCGGGGATGCGGAAGGTGAAGATATCCTTCCCCCACTCTAGGCCCAGATAGTCTTTGATCATGTCCACATTGTTGCCGAAGCCGCCGGTGCCGATGATGACGGCGGAAGCCAGGACTTCCAGCTCCATACCGTCTTTATCTGCGGCCCGGACGCCGATGGCCTGGCCCTGGCCGCCCAGGATCACCTCTTTGCCGGAGAAGCCAAACTGGAAGTCCACGCCCAGTTTGTCGGCGTAGGCCTTTACCTGCTTGATCATAATGGAGGCGCAACGCTCCATAGGCCGGTCGTAGCCGGGCGTTTTGACAATGTGCCAAGTCATGTTGGAGTCCTGAAAATAGCGGTAAGCGCCTAAAAACTCCACGCCCATGCTCTCGATCCATTCCACCGTGCTGGCAGACTGGGCAAAAATCCGGCGGATCAGCCGGGCGTCCCCCATCCAGTGGGTGTAAGTCATGAACTCCCGAAAAGCCTGGTCCACGGTGTAGTGGTACAATTGGTCCCGCTGCTGCCTGGATTCCACGGCGAAAAAGCCCATACCCACGTTGGCGGCGCCGCCAACGGTATTGCGCTTTTCTACGACCACAACTTGTGCGCCTTTTTCAGCTGCTGCGGTAGCGGCAATCAGGCCGGACATACCCCCGCCGACTACAACGACGTCTGCTTCCATCCTTTTCATCTTCGTACCTCTGGCAATTTGCCCTATCCTTTCTAAATATTATTGGAGAAAATGACAAAAACTAGGGGTGCTTTTCAAAACTATATCATATATTCTGCCTGAAAACAAGGTAAAGCCCAGCGCTTTTTGCTTTTCTATCAAAAAGCCGCTCTGTACAAAGATAACCTTGTACAGAGCGGCTTTGCATTTGTGTGAGCTTCCAGCCTTATCTCTTTAGGGTGTCGGCGTAGGCGATGCAGGCCTTGACCTTGTCCTGGCAGGCGGCGGCGCTGTTCCCCTGGGCCAGGATATAGATCTTGATCTTGGGCTCCGTGCCGGAGGGGCGGACAATAAACTGGGTCCCGTCTTCCAGGAAGAACCGGAGCACGTTGGAGCCGGAGAGGGGGCTCTGGTCCGCCGGGCCGCCAGAAAAGTCTGTGATGCGTCCGTCCACATAGTCAATGAGGCGGCTGACTTTGTGGCCGCCGATCTCCCGGGGCGAGTCTTGCCGCAGGCCGGCCATCAGAGCGGCCATTTTCTCCAGGCCGTCCAGGCCCGGCATCACCAGATTGATGGTGCGCTCGGCGTAGTAACCGTATTTTTCATATAAGGCCTCCAAGGCGTCAAAGAGGGTCATGCCCTGGGCAAAGTACCAAGCGGCCATCTCGGCGATCATCATGGAGGCGGTGACAGCGTCCTTGTCCCGGACAAAGTCCCCCAGCATGTAGCCATAGGACTCCTCAAAGGAGAAGATCACCTGGTGGCTGCCGTCCGCCTGGAACTCCTTGATCTTTTCCGCCATAAACTTAAAGCCGGTAAAGGTGTCTTCCATATAGACGCCGTTGACATCCGCCACCTTCCGGGCCATCTCTGTGGAGACGATGGTCTTGAGGGCGGCGGCGTTTTTTGGCAGGGTGCCCTGGGCCTTTTTGGCGGTGATCATATAGTCCAAAAGCAGTACGCCCATTTGGTTGCCGGTGATGGGCACAAATTCCCCCGACCGATTCCGGGTGAGAACGCCCACCCGGTCGGCGTCCGGGTCGGTGCCGATGATCAAAGTGGCGTCGTGGGTTTTGGCCAGGTCCACCGCCAGGTAAAAGCCCTCCGGGTTTTCCGGGTTGGGGCTTTTCACCGTGGGAAAGTCTCCATCGGGGACCATCTGTTCCGGTACGGGGATCAGATGCCGGATGCCCAGGCGCTTTAGCGCCTCCGGCACCAGGATGCGGCCGGTGCCGTGAAAGGGCGTGTAAATGATGGACAGCTCTTCGGCCACCGCCTGGACGGCCTCCGGCCGGATGGCCTGGGCCAGGACGTGGGAGAGAAAGGCCTCGTCCGTCTCCTGGCCGATCCACTGGATGCGCCCGTCGGCTATGGCCGCATCAAAATCAGCGGCAGTGACGCCGGAGAAGATGTCAATGGTCTCAATGGCCTTGGCCACGGCGTCGGCGTGGTGGGGGGGCAGCTGGGCCCCATCGTCCCAGTAGACCTTGTAGCCGTTGTATTCTTTGGGGTTGTGGCTGGCGGTGATGTTGATGCCCGCCGTAGCCCCGTAGTGGCGGATGGCAAAGCTCAGCTCCGGGGTGGGGCGCATGGCGTCAAACAGGCGGACCTGGATACCGTTGCCCGCCATGACACAGGCGGCCGCCTGGGCAAATTCCCGGCTGAAGTGGCGGCAGTCATAGCAGATGACCACGCCTTTGCGGCAGGCCTCCGCCCCCTCTGCCTGGATGACCGAGGCGAAACCCTGGGTCACCTGCCGGACCACATAGATGTTCATGCGATGGATGCCCATGCCCAGGGTGCCCCGCAGACCGGCGGTACCAAAGGACAGGGGTGCATAGAAGCGGCTTTCAATTTCCTCCTGGCTGAGATGTTCCAGCTCGTCGTGTTCCGCTGGGGTGAGGACCGGGGATTTTAACCATTGTTCGTAGACGGCCATTGCGCTATCCATAGGCTTATTCCTCCACATTTTGCATGATATTTTGAGCGTCCTCCAGCAAGGTCTCCGGTACGTAAATGTCCATACCGGCGCCGCTGAAGCCCGTGATGATCCGCACCAGGCTGCCGGCGTTGGGGAACTGGCAGACATAGGGGATGTGATAGGCCCGCAATCGGGCCAGGGCCAGCTCGTAGTCCATCTCCAGGCCCATCACCTTCGTGAGGAAGGCCGGCGCCACCGGCTGCCCGTCCGGCCCCTGGGGCCATCCTGCCGCCGGGTTGCCATCAGGCGCATCAGAGGGCGTCTCCGGCAGATCCGCCATGGCGAGCAGGGGACCGCCGCACAGGGGACAGGCCGCTGTATCTTCTGGAAAGGCCCGCTGGCATGTATCGCACCACAACATGGCCATACCTCCTGACTACTTGTGATATTTGGACCCCTCAATGATCTTAAAGCCCCGGTAGAGCTGTTCTAAGAGCATAACCCGGGCCAGATGATGGGGGAAGGTCATTTTGGACATGGAGAGTCGGAAATGGGCCAGCTCCTTGATCCGGGGATGGAGTCCCGCCGAGCCCCCAATGATGAAACAGAGCTTGGACTGCCCCTGGGTAGCGCAGCGCTGGATCAGCAGGGAAAGCTGTACGGAGTCCAAGGCCGTCCCCTCGATGCAAAGGGCGATAATGGCGCTGCCCTTGGGGATGCGCAGCTCAATGCCGTCCGCCTCCCGGGCCAGGGCGCCCTCAATGTCCCGGGCATTGGGGTTTTCCGGCAGCCGGCACTCCGGCAGCTCCTCAATCTCCAGGCGGCAGTAGGAGCGCAGCCGCTTTATGTACTCTTCGGTGGCGTCGGAAAAAAACTTTTCCTTCAGCTTGCCTACGCAGATCAGTTTCACAGAAAGCATATGCAATTCCTCCTTATGCCAGTATGTACGGGGCGCCCATTTGTTCTCGGGGCGCCACAGTTAGCCGGAGATCCCGGCCTGGTTGGAAGCCGGCGGCCTCCAATACGCCGGCCACGCAAGCGCCGGCCAGCTGGGGGGTGTTGTTGTCCCCGCTTAAGTGGGCCAGGACCAGTTGCCTGGTTCCAGAGGCCACCAGCGCCGCCGCCAAATCGCCGCTGGAGGGGTTGGACAGATGGCCCCGGTCCCCGGCGATGCGTTGTTTTAGAAAATAGGGGTAGCGGCTGTGCCGCAGCATATCCAGATCATGGTTGGCCTCCACAATGGCCAGATCCACCCCGGAGACCGCCTGGCGCACATCCTCTGTCACATGGCCCAGATCCGTTACCAGGGCCATTTCCCGGCTTCCGGCCCGGATGCGATAGCCCACGCTGGGCACGTCGTGGGGGGTGGGGAAACTCTGCACCTGGAAACCGTCCAGCTCAAAGGCCATGCCAGGGGAAAAGGGGCGCAGCAGCGGCTCGCTCTTGGGTACTTTGCGCAAAATGGCCGCCGCCGTAGCGGCGGGGGCGCAGATGGGCAGGGGACAGTGGGCGGTGAGCATGGGCAGCCCTTGAATATGGTCCGTGTGCTCGTGGGTGATGAGCACGGCGGAGACGTCCGGCAGACCAATGCCCAAGGCAGACAGGCAGCTGCGGATCCGCCGCAGGGAGATGCCCGCATCGATTAAAATATGGCGGCCCTGGTGGGAGACCAGGGTGCAGTTGCCCTTGGAACTGCTGGCCAAGGTACAGATTTCCATAGATTTGCCCCCATACATAGGAATAAAGGGCATCCAAAAGGACGCCCCTGGTGGTCTAAGAGATGGCCAGTTCTACTTCCTGGCCGTCATCGTCTGGGACATAGACGCTGACAATGTCGGCGCCCACACCCTGAAGTTTTCCGATGATGTTTTCATAGCCCCGCTCGATATAGTGGACGCCTTCGATCTCCGTAATGCCCTGGGCACAGAGCCCGGCAATGACCATGGCCGCCCCGGCCCGCAGATCACAGGCCTTGATGGGGGCGCCAGTGAGGGCGGGGACCCCTTCGATGATGGCCACCTTGCCGTCCACCTGGATTTTGGCGCCCATTTTGGCCAGCTCATCCACATATTTGTACCGGCTCTCCCAGACGCCCTCGTTGATGACGCTGGTGCCGTGGGCCAGGCAGAGAATGGTGGAGACCTGGGGCTGCATATCCGTGGGGAAACCCGGATAGGGCATGGTCTTGATGTTGACCCGGTTTAGCTGCCCCGTGCTTTTCACCAAAATCTGATCCTCTTGATCTTCTATGGTGACGCCCATCTCCCGCAGCTTGACGCTGATGCAGTCCAAGTGTTTGGGGATGACGTTTTTAATATAAACCTCTCCGCCGCAGCCGGCCACAGCGGCCATATAGGTGCCGGCCTCAATCTGGTCGGGTATGATGGAGTAAAACCCGCCTTTCAGGTGCTTTACGCCCCGGACCTTGATCACGTTGGTACCGGCACCCCGAACGTCGGCGCCCATGGAGTTTAGGAAGTTGGCCAGGTCCACGATGTGGGGCTCTTTGGCGGCGTTTTCAATAACAGTGGTCCCCTCCGCCAGGACGGCGGCCAGCATCACATTGATGGTGGCGCCCACAGAGACCACGTCCAGATAGACAGAGGCCCCGGTGAGACGGTTGTTTTTGGCCTTGGCGTAAAGCAGGCCGTTTTTCACTTCCACCTCGGCGCCCATGGCGGTAAAACCCTTGATGTGCTGGTCAATAGGCCGGACGCCGCCGAAGTTGCAGCCGCCGGGCAGGGCCACGGTGGCCTGCTTGAACCGGCTGAGCAGAGCACCAATCAGGTAATAAGAGGCCCGGATTTTGCGCATCATATCAAAGGTGGCCTCGGAAATACAGACCTTGGAACAGTCAATTTCCATGGTGTGTTTGTTGATGGTGCGGATGTCGACCCCCATCTGTTTTAAAATGGAGAGCAGCAGGGTCACATCCGAGATCTGGGGGATGTTTTCAATCCGGCAGACGCCGTCCACCATCAGCGCAGCGGGGATAATGGCGACGGCGGCGTTTTTAGCGCCGCTGATTTCGATTTCTCCATGCAGCGGCCGCCCGCCTTTTACAATGTATTTGTTCAAGGGCTCACCTTCTCAATGGGAATGTGTGGGTGTCCATGGCCCCGTGGGGACAAAAACAGTATAACCCAAGATCACAATGGGTAGTACAAAGTTTTCTAGGAAAACATAGTCATGTTCACTATACTTTAACACACTTTTTCTAAATATGCAAAAGTTAGTTTGCTAAAAACTCTATAAAATGTGCTTATGAAAAGCGCTCCAGCATTTGGCCGGTGGTGCCGTCCACATAATAGTTGCCGGAATCCGTCTGGATCCGCCAGACGGGGATCAAGCTCCCATCCCCGGAGGCGGAGTAGACAATGCAATAGCCTGCCTCCATGCCCTGTACCGTGCTGACCACGTAGCCGCCGCTCTCCAAGGCGCTGACAAAGTCCATAAGCGCTGTGGCGTAAGAGCGCATTTGCACGCTGGTGGCCTGGGGGACGGCGGTGAGTACCTGGCCTGTGGCAGCAGAAAGGCGGCCGTCCGGGCAGGTAAAGACCATGGTGCTGTTGAAAACCGGGGCGTCCCCATAATAGCAGGCGGCCTGCAGGGTAGTAGCATCCGTCCAGCGCAGGGTGTACGCCACGTCCGACAGGGCCACCGTCTCCAACAGGCTTTGAACCGTCTCTTCCGGGGGATCTGCGGCCTGTCCGGAGAGCTGCAGGGCAAACTCGCCGGTGCTGCGAAAGGTGAGCTGGCCGGCGTCGCTGGCGTATTGATTGATCTGCCCGCCCAGATCCTCTACCTGGGCAGGGCCCAGCAGGGCGTCTGCAAAGCGCTGTTCCCAGGCCTCATCCCGAACGAGGGTATAGCTAACCAGGCCCCCTTCTAAGTCGGAGCCGGCCAGATCCAGGCTGATCCCGTTGTCTGCCAAAATGGCCGTCAGGCTGTCCATGGTGTCCTGCTCCAGTCGCCGGGCGGCGGCCTGGTTGTAGAGCACAATGGAGAGGAACAGAATGTTGACCGCCAGCAGGATCAAAATGGCGATGTTTTTGACCTTTGCACTGTCCAAAAAGACACCTACTTTGTCTTCTTTTGTAGCTTCCGTTTATTGCCCTGGGCGTCTACCACATAGGTGGAGTCCAGATGGGCGGTGAGGTTGGCCTTCACGGCGTCGATATAAGCCCGGCGCAGCTGTTCCCGCTCCTGGTGCTCCTCCGGGGTCAGGGCCCGGGTCTTGGCTGTCTTGGCCAAGTAATTCAACCGGTCAATGTGCTTTTTTTCCATGGCGTCCTCCTAGTGGAGCTCCACAATGTCCTGGTCTTCCATGACAATGTCCCGGGGGTGATAGACCCGCTTTTGCGCTGGGATAAAGCCCCGCACGTTGGTCAGGGGGAAGACCCAGGTGTACGGGCCAATGTGGGTTCCCGGCTGGGTGACGCAGTTGGCGCCCAGGCGGGAGCTGTCCCCCAAAATGCAGCCGAAGAAGGAATCCCCCAGGTCGTGCCGCACACCGTCCACCGTCAGCATGGCGTTTTTTTGGTCAAAGCGCCGGTTGGCGGAGATGACGCCGGAGCCCATGCGGGCGCTCTTCCCCAAAATGCAGTCCCCGGCAAAGGCCAGGCTGGCCACCTTGCTGCCGTTCATCATCAGGGTGTGCTTCACCTCGCTGCCGTGGCCCACGTTGCATCCATCCCCCAAAATGGTATAGGGGCGGAGAATGGCACCGGGCAGGATCTCGCAGTTTTTCCCGATGTACACCGGGCCGATGATGGTGACGTCGTTGTATAAAACCGTGCCTTCTCCCACATAGTAATTGCCGTAGAAGGTGACCCCGCCGCCGTTTTTCAGCGTACCGTGCATCTCCTGGACGCCGGATAGCTTTTCATCCAAAAAGGGGCGGATGGCGGCCAGGACCTGGTGGGGATACTGGCAGCCGGCAAAGACCTGGGGCAGGGGAAATTCATCCATATGGGGAAAATAGTATTCCAAGGTTTCCAAAATAAAAGGCCTCCCTTTATGATTCGCCCGGAAAAGGGCTGTTTCTATATTTTATGCTTGACTTAGCGGAAAATCTATTTTATAATAGCAAAGCTTCTTAATGCAAAGGGACCTTTCCTAGGATACCATACTTTGCCGCAGAAGTCCATATAAGCTGCCGGGCCAAGCCGGCAAAATTCTACTATGACCATACGGAGTGGTATCGAAGTGGTCATAACGAGCACGACTGGAAATCGTGTTGCCGTGATGAGCGGCACGCGGGTTCGAATCCCGCCCACTCCGCCAAAAAGAAAAGCATCTGCGAAAGCAGATGCTTTTCTTTTTAGGAAACCTACCGGGCGCTATGTTTTCCGATTTGCC
>CAZXRD010000047.1:0-13540 GCA_964642465.1 uncultured Oscillospiraceae bacterium
CACGGCCTGCTCGCCGAACAGGTCGGTTTCGGTCTCATCGTGGAAAGTGGTCTCCATAATGCCTGCCCGGGCGCCGCCGATGCCGGCAATATAGGCCAGAGCGATCTTCAGCGCATTGCCGGTGGCGTTCTGCTCCACGGCCACCAGGCAGGGCACGCCCTTCCCATTCACATAGGTGGAGCGGACGGTGTGGCCAGGGCCCTTGGGGGCAGCCATGAACACGTCCACACCCTTGGGGGGCACGATCTGCTGATAGCGGATATTAAAACCATGGGCAAAGGCCAGGGCGTTCCCCTCTTCCAGGTTGGGGGCAATGTCCTGCTTGTACACGTCGGCCTGGACCTCGTCGTTAATCAGCATCATAATGATGTCGCCCCATTTGGCAGCCTCGGGGATCGTCATCACCTTCAGGCCGGCATCCTGGGCGTTTTTCCAGTTCTTAGACCCTTCCCGCAGGCCGACACATACGTCGCAGCCGGAATCCTGCAGGTTCAGGGCATGGGCATGGCCCTGGGACCCGTAGCCAATGATCGCAATCTTTTTGCCCTTCAGATAGCTGAGCTCACAGTCCTTTTCATAGTACATTTTTGCCATAGTTGTATTCTCCTTCTTCCTTATTCTGATCGTATATTGTATTGCTGCCTCTTTCCAGCGCAATCATACCGGTTCTGGCGATCTCCAGTATACCGAAATCGTCCAACAAATTCAACAGGGCCTTGCTTTTTTCTGCGTTCCCCACAATGGCAATGGTGAGGGACTCCCGGCTCATGTCCAGGACGCTGGCCCGGAACACGTTTACCATTTGGATGACCTCTTCCCGCTTCTCCCGGGTCTCCGCCTTCACCTTTACCAGGATCAGCTCCCGCTGGATGGACTTTTGATCGTCCAGCACATTGACCGACAGCACAGGCAAAAGCTTGCGCAGCTGGTTGGCCACCTGGGTGATCATCAGCTCATCCCCCACGGAGATGATGGTGATCCGGGTGATATTGGGGTCCTGGGTGGTGCCGGCGGCTATGCTCTCGATATTATACCCCTTCCGGGAAAAGAGCCGGGACACCTGGGACAGGACGCCTGCCGAGTTTTCCACCAAAATGGCCAGGGTATAGGGCCGGATTTCTCTATTCATTCCCATCCTCCTAACCTAAAAGAAAGTCCGATATGGGCTTGCCGGCGGCCACCATGGGGCTGACCATGGCGTCGGTATCCACCTGGCAATCGATAACAAAGCCGTGGTTTACCTCCATGGCCTCTTTTAGGGCCTCCGCCAGCTGCGGGCAATTTTCCACCCGCCGGCCGGAAAGGCCATAGGCCTCCGCCAATTTAATAAAGTCCGGGGCAAAGTTTAGATCCGTCTGAGAATACCGTTTGCCATAGATCAGGTTCTGCCACTGGCGGACCATACCCAGAGTCTTATTGTTAAAGACCACGGTGATAATGGGGATATCATAGTGGGAGACCGTGGCCAGCTCGTGGCAGTTCATGCGGAAGCAACCGTCCCCCGCCATGTGCACCACACGCCGCTCCGGGTGGGCCACCTTGGCCCCCATGGCGGCGCCAAGGCCAAAGCCCATGGTGCCAAAGCCGCCGCTAGTAATCAGTTGCCCCGGGTACTCATAGTGATAATACTGGGCCGTCCACATCTGGTGCTGCCCCACATCTGTTGCAATGATGGTTCCGTGGGGCATGGTCTCATACACCGTGCGCACCAGGTTCTGGGGCGTGAGCTCCAAGCCGATGGGCGGCTCCGGTTTCCGATAGGAAAACACAAAGTCCTTCCAGGGCTCATGGTGCTGCTGCTCCAGCCGCTGGTTTAACAGCTCCAGCACCCGTTTGGCGTTGCCGATGATATGGTGGTCGGTCAAAATGTTTTTGTCAATCTCCGCCCGGTCAATGTCGATGTGCACCACCTTAGCATCCTTGGCAAAGGTGTTCACATCCCCGGTAACCCGGTCGGAGAACCGGCAGCCTACGGAGATCAGCAGGTCGCAGCTGGTGCAGGCGATGTTGGAGGCCACGTCCCCGTGCATGCCGATCATACCGGTGGCCAAGGGGTGCAGGCCGGACAGGCCCCCGGCCCCCATCAGGCTGATGGCCGTGGGTGCATCCACCCGCTCCACAAAGGTTTTAAACTCCTCATGGGCCCGGCTTTTTACCACGCCGCCGCCGCAGATGACAAAGGGCTTTTTGCTCTCCCGGATCATCTCCACCAGCTTATCCACGTCCCCGTGGTCCGGCTCCGGCGGCTTTAAATCCCAGCCGTTGCGGCGGTTGAGCGCCTTTACCCGGCCGTATTTGTGGTGTTCGCTGCGGGGGATGAACTCGTAGTCGATCATTACATCCGGCGCCGTTACGTTCTTCAAAAAGTCGATAAGCACCGGGCCCGGCCGGCCAGTCCCGGCCACGGCAAAGGCCTCCCGCATGATGTCGGGGATGGTGTCCGGATCCCGCACCAGATAAGTGGCCTTGGTAATGGGCATGGCAATGCCGGTGATATCCACCTCCTGGAAAGAGCCCTTGCCCAAGGTGGACTCATTCACATTGCAGGTGATAAACACCACGGCGGAGGAGTCCATATACGCTGTGGCAATGCCGGTGGTGAGATTGGTCGCCCCAGGGCCGGAGGTGGCAAAGCACACGCCAACTTTCCCCGTAGACCGGGCGTAGCCGTCCGCCGCATGGGCCGCCCCCTGCTCGTGGGCGGTGAGGATGTGCCGGATCTTGTCCCCATAGTCGTACAATTCGTCATATATATTGAGGATGGTGCCGCCGGGATAGCCGAAGACCGTGTCCACCCCCTGCTCCAGCAAGCACTCTAAAATCGCTTTCGTCGCTCTGATTTTCATAATCCACGCTCCCGCTAGTTGATAAAGCCGCTGCCCTTCTGCACGGCGATGACGCCGGTCCTGGCAACTTCCAGGATGGAAAAGGGACGCAAGATGTTTTCAAAGATGTCAATCCGCTCCGGCGTATCCGCCAGTTCCAAGGTGAGCGTAGTGCTAGAAATATCGTCGATCTTAGCGCCCATCAGGGTGCAGATGTTCATAATATCGTGGCGGGTCTTCTGGTTGGCGGAGACTTTGAAAATCGCCAGTTCCCGGTCAATGGTGTTGTTCTCCTCCAGGGTGCGGACCTTGATCACGTCAATCAGCTTGTTCAGCTGTTTTTCCACCTGCTCCACCACATTGCTGCCGCCCTCTACGATGATGGTCACCCGGGAGACGGATTTGTCGTCGGTGACGCCCACCGCCAGACTCTCGATGTTAAATGCCCGGCGGGAAAAGAGGCCTGTAATCTTATTGAGCACACCGGCCCGGTTTTCCACCAGAATGGATATGGTCTGTTTCATCCTTCTCCCTCCTCTCAGTCGCCTGTCCTGGCATCCGGGCTCACCCGGCACACCAGGAGGTATCCGCCAGACGCCGCCAGCATGGCATCCATGGCAGCGCTCAGATCCTGATCTTCTGTGACCTCCCCATACCCAATGCCATAGGCCTTGGCCAACAGGCTGTAATCCGGGGAGTGGTCCAGGGCCACCCCAAAGGGGCCGCTGTAGCTGCTGTGCTGGATCTCGTTCACCAGGCCCAGCACGTCATTGCAGAGCATGACGATCTTCACATCCGTATCCATGTTCCGCAAGGTGGAGAGTTCGTTTTCAAACATCTGGAAGCTGCCGTCACCGCAGACCACCACCGTCTGCCGGTCCGGCTGGGCCGTCTTTACCCCTAGGGCTGCGGGGAGGGAATACCCCATCGTGCCCAGGCCGCCGGTTGTGAGGAACCGGCCGTGTTGAATCGGCAGATATTTGGCCGCCCAGATCTGGTTCTGCCCCACGTCTACACAGGCATAGGCATCGTCTTTCAGCTTGGCGCCCAAGGTCTCCATAGCCACCGCCGGGGTCACAAAGCCCGGCGTGCTCTTATACTGCCGGCTGCGCTCCTTGGCCCGGCGGCCCTGGAGCTCGGCAATCCACTCGGCGGCGTCCGCCTTAGGATCTTGTTCCATCAGCTGCTGGAGAATCACCCGGGCGTCCCCCACCACAGGGACGGCGGCGGACACATTCTTCCCGATCTCCGCCGGGTCCACATCGATGTGGATGGTTTTCGCCCGGCGCTCCACCTCCATAGGCGAGGTGATGGCCCGGTCCGCTACACGGGCGCCCACAATAATCAGCAAATCCGCCATGGCCAAGGCAATGTTGGCCGCTTTGGTGCCGAAGGACCCGATCATCCCAATGTTCATGGGGTGGTCCGTAGGCAAAACGCCCAGGCCCATCATAGTGGTAACCACGGGAATGCCCGCCGAAATAGCAAAGGCCTCCAGCTCCTTTTCCACACCGGCCAGGAAGATGCCGCCGCCGGCACAGATCAAAGGCCGCTGGGCGCCGGAAATGCTGCCGGCAATCCGTTTGATCTGCAGATTGTTGCCCTTTACACTGGGCTTATAGCCCCGAATATCCACCTGTTCAGGGAATTCCGGTTTAGCCACATGCTGCTTCTGTACATCTACGGGAAGATCAATGAGCACCGGGCCCTTCCGGCCGGTGGTGGCGATATGAAACGCCTCTTTTACCGCCTTGGGAATATCAGCGGCGTTTTTAATCAGGTAGCTGTGCTTAATAAAGGGGGCCACTGCCCCGGTGATATCCACCTCCTGGAACACGTCCCGCCCCAACAGGCTGCTCTGTACCTGGCCGGTGATGGCCACCATGGGTATGGAGTCCATATAGGCCGTGGCAATGCCGGTGATCAGATTGGTCGCCCCCGGGCCGGAGGTGACCATACATACGCCGGCCTTCCCGCTGGCCCGGGCATAGCCGGAGGCCATATGTCCGGCGTTCTGCTCCGTCCGGACCAGGGTATAGGCGATATCCGACGCCGCCAAAGCATCTACCGCCGGGCAGATTGTCGCCCCTGCGTAACCGAATATATGGGTCACGTTTTCCCGTTTCAGGCTCTCGATTAATAGCTGTGCCCCCGTTGCCATGCTTGCAAAACCTCCTCGTTTTGTATCCCAGCCAAGAGAAAAAAGCCTCCGTCCTATGCCATAGGACGGAGGCTTCTGCTCCGTGGTACCACCTAAATTCGCACAAAAACAACCTGTGCGCACTCAAATCCTTTAACGCAGGATCTACGTAAGACTCCTAAGCGACCTTCGCCCGGCCTGTCATAGGGGCTTGCACCAACCGCCCCTTCTCTGGTTTCCAAAACCGGGTTACTCCTCTTATTCATTGCCTTTTTCCCATATAATATGGTGATTTTGCATTATCATACTCCAAAACCCGGCGCTTGTCAATCATTCCGCACCTTTTTGGCATTTTTTACGAACCGGCAAAAGATCTTGTCCGCCTTCCTTAGAACTCCTAACAAAGCTTACGCCCAACCAGCTTGTCCCAAGGGTTACAGCCTGCCAAACCATCTGTGCATGCTTTTGCATGACTTGGCATCTTATCCCTGGAAAAAAGGAAATCTGTACCTGGACAGACGTTCATTTTTAGGCTATGATGGGCATGAAAGTTATAACTCTGGAGAGAGGTGATCCCTGTGTTTCATACCTTTTTTGGCGGCATCCACCCAGAGGATCGGAAAGCCTATTCCAATCAAGTGGCAACGGAACCCCTGGCGCCGCCGGATCAAGTGATCCTCCCCATGTCCCTACACATTGGCGCCCCTTGCACCCCCACTGTCTCTGTGGGAGATCAGGTGTATAAGGGGCAAAAAATTGGCGACAGCACGGCCCCAGTCTCGGCCCCGGTGCACGCCAGCGTCTCCGGCAAGGTCATTGCCATAGAGCCCAGGCTCCACCCCAACGGGTCCAAGGTCCTGTCTGTGGTCATTGAAAACGACAAACAGGACACCCTGAGCCCCGACTGCGTCCCCTTAGCGGAAAAGGACCTGGACAATTCCCAGGCCTTGATCGACGCCATCCGGGACGCCGGCATTGTGGGTATGGGCGGCGCCGCCTTCCCCACCGCCTTCAAAATCTCTAGCGGCCTTGGCAAGGTGGACACGCTGATCATCAACGGGGCGGAGTGCGAGCCCTACATCACCGCTGACCACCGGCTCATGTTGGAACACCCGGAGGAGCTTTTGTCCGGCATCCGGGTGCTGATCCGGGCCTTTGGCTTAAAACAGGCGGTGTTGGCCATTGAATCCAACAAGATGGACGCCATCCGTCTCCTGCAGCAAAAGTTGGCGGGGCAGACGGATATCGTCCTCCATCCCCTGCGGACCCGCTACCCCCAGGGTGCGGAAAAGCAGCTGATCCAGACGGTCACCCAGCGGCAGGTGCCGCCAGGCGGCCTGCCGGCTGACGTGGGCTGCGCCGTGTTCAACGTCTATACCGCTTACAGCGTACATAGGGCCATTTATGCCGGCCTGCCCGCCATCGAACGGATCGTCACGGTCTCTGGCCCGGCAGTGGCCACGCCAAAGAATTTGATCGTCCCCATTGGCACATCTTTGGACTATCTGTTCCAAGCGGCCGGCGGCTTCCAGACTCCGCCGGTGAAGGTGCTGATGGGTGGGCCGATGATGGGGGTGGCCCAGTTTGACCTTTCCGTGCCGGTGATCAAGGGCACCAACGCCCTGCTGGCCTTGGTGGAGGAGGCGCCCAGTTCCCCCAACTCCACCTGCATCCGCTGCGGCAAATGCGTCTCCGTGTGCCCAATGCATTTGCTGCCCATTTACATGTATATGTATGCCCGCCGGGGAGATTTGGAGGGGCTGAAAAAGTTCCATGTCACCGACTGCATTGAATGCGGCGCCTGCACTTACATCTGTCCCGGCCGCCTGTATCTGACCCAGGCCTTCCGCACGGCCAAGGTCCAGCTCCAGGCAGAGGCGGCAAAAGAAAAAGCCCAGGCGGAAGCGGCCAAGACCCCGGCCGCCGCCGGCTAGAAAGGGGCGCATTCCTATGAACAAAGACTTAAATCTGGCCGTCTCCTCTTCCCCGCACATCCGGGCGGAGGACGGCACCCGTTCCATTATGTTGGATGTGATCATTGCCTTGACCCCGGCCCTGGCCATTGCCGTCTACGTCTTTGGCCTGCGGGCCCTGCTGCTGACAGTGGTCTCCGTGGCCGCCTGTGTATTCTTTGAATGGGGCTACCGGAAACTACTCAAAAAGTCCTGCGATGTAGGCGATCTCTCCGCTGTGGTCACCGGCATGCTTTTGGCCTATTGCCTGCCGGTTTCTGCCCCCTTCTGGATCCCCATTGTAGGCGCTTTCTTTTCCATTGTCATTGTCAAACAGCTTTACGGCGGCATCGGCAAAAACTTTCTAAATCCCGCTTTGGCCGGGCGGGCCTTCCTTTTCAGCTGGCCCACCATCATGGCCACTTGGGTGGCGCCGTTGAGTTACAGCTCGATCTTTCATATTTCCACAGTAGACGCCGTCACCAGCGCTACACCCATGGCCGCCCTCCATGCCGGCACCCTGCCGGAGGGGGTCAGCCTGGCCCAGATGTTTTTGGGCTACATCGGCGGCTCTCTGGGGGAGGTTTCCACCCTGGTGCTGCTTTTAGGCGGTATTTACCTGGTCATCCGCCGGGTGATCACCCCCCGCATCCCCCTGGCCTATCTGCTCACCGTGGCTGTGGTCACCTTTGCCTTTCCCAAGGCGGGGACCAACTGGGAGTGGATGCTCTATAACCTCTGCGGCGGCGGGCTGATGCTGGGGGCCATTTTCATGGCCACAGACTACACCACCTCGCCGGTGACCAAGACGGGCCAGCTGATCTATGGCATTGGCTGCGGCCTCATCACCGTATTCATCCGGTACTTTGGCTCCTATGTGGAGGGCGTCACCTATGCCATCCTCATTATGAACACCTGCGTGTGGCTCTTGGATAAAATCCGGCCCCGGCGGTTTGGCGCCAAGGTGCACAAGGAGAAAGGGGGCGATGGGCAATGATGGAGAAAGACTTCGGTACCCCTCGGTACATCCTGCGCCTCACTTTGATTTTGTTCCTCATTACAGCCATCACTGCCGCCCTTTTGGGCGTGACCAATGCCATTACAGAGGATCGGATCTCCCA
Source organism: uncultured Oscillospiraceae bacterium (assembly GCA_964642465.1). Classification (GTDB taxonomy): domain Bacteria; phylum Bacillota; class Clostridia; order Oscillospirales; family Oscillospiraceae; genus CAZXRD01. The sequence goes on from CAZXRD010000047.1 coordinate 8,039, forward strand.
AATCAACCAGGAAAAAACGGCGGCGGCCATGGAGGAAGTTCTCCCCGCCGACCAGTATGCAGAGCGGACCTATACCGGCGACGACGCCATTGTCACCGCTGTTTATGAAGGCCTCACCAACGGGGAGTCTTTGGGCTATGTGGTCCAGGTGGAGCCCAACGGCTTTGGCGGCACCATCCAAATGGTCGTGGGGATAGACCCCGCCGGCACCGTTACAGGGGTCTCTATCATCGATATGTCCGAGACCTCCGGCCTTGGCACCAAAGCGGAGACAGAGCCCTGGTTCCTGGAGCAGTTTGTCGGCGTGGATGGGGACGATCCACTGGTGGTCAAGCAGGACATTGACGCCCTCACCAGCGCCACTGTCACTTCCGAAGCGGTTACCCGGGGTGTCTCCAGCGCCCTGGCGGCAATCGCATATATTGGAGAGGGGGAATAAGGTATGAAAGGCTTTCTAACCCAGCTGAAAGAGGGGCTTTTGACCCAGAACCCCGTGTTGGTCCAGCTTTTGGGCATGTGCTCCACTCTGGCCATTACCACCACGCTGTTCAATGGTTTGGGCATGGGCGTCTCCGTAACCATCATTCTCATCTGCTCTAACGTGGTCATCTCCCTGCTGCGGAAAGTGATCCCCTCTAAGATCCGCATCGCCTCTTACATTGTCATTGTAGCGGGCTTCGTCACCATTGTAGACCTGCTGCTCCAGGCGTTTCTGCCGTACCTCAGCGACTCCCTGGGCGTCTTTATCCCCCTGATTGTGGTCAACTGCATCATCCTGGCCCGGGCGGAGGCCTTTGCCTCCAAAAACGGGGTGCTGCGCTCGGCGATAGACGGGCTCTCCCAAGGCATCGGCTACACATTGGCCCTGGTGGCTATGTGCATCATCCGGGAGCTTTTGGGCAACGGCACCTTCGGCGGCGGCCTTCTGGGGGAAAACGGGGCCGGCATCCGCATTATTCCGGAGGGCTATCCGGCGCTGCTGATCATCATGCCCTTCGGCGGGTTTTTGACCCTGGGCTGCCTCATCGCCCTGGTCCAGTGGCGGAACAATAAGAGCAAAGCCAAAAAACAGGCCCTGGCAGAAAAGGAGGCGGAGAAATGAGCTTTACCAGCATCCTATCCATTGCCCTGGGCGCCATTTTGGTGAACAACTTTATCTTGGTACAGTTTTTGGGCATCTGCCCCTTTATGGGCGTCTCCAAAAAGATGGATACCGCCACCGGCATGGGCATGGCTGTCACCTTCGTCATGGGCGTCTCCTCTGCCCTCACCTACCTGCTGAACGAATTCCTTTTGATCCCCCTGGATCTGGAATACATGCAGACCGTAGCCTTTATCCTGGTGATTGCCGCCCTGGTCCAGTTCGTGGAGATGTTTTTGCAGAAATCCATGCCCAGCCTGTACCAGGCACTGGGCATCTACCTGCCACTCATCACCACCAACTGCGCCGTGCTGGGCGTGGCCCTTTTAAACGTGCAAAACGACTACAATTTCCTAGAGTCTGTGGTCTACGGCGTCACCGGCGGCCTGGGCTTCACCTTGGCCATTGTCCTGTTTGCCAGTGTCCGGGAACGGCTGGAGTTTGCCGACTATCCCAAGGCCTTTGAGGGCTTCCCCATCGCCTTAGTCACTGCCGGCCTCATTGCCCTGGCCTTTATGGGCTTTTCCGGCCTGACGGTCTTTTCCTAAGGGGGTGCTCTGATGGATTATGTAAACATCATTTTGGCCATAGCCTGCCTGGCTGTGCTGGGCGCCTTATTCGGCTTTATTCTGGCCGTGGCCTCCAAAGTCTTCTATGTAAAAGTGGATGAGCGCATCCCGGAGATTGAAGCCTGCCTTCCCGGCGCCAACTGCGGCGGCTGCGGCTTTGCCGGTTGCTCTGCCTATGCCACCGCTGTGGCGGAGGGCCGGGCGGAAACCAATCGCTGCCAGCCCGGCGGCGCCGCTGTGGCCGCCAAAGTGGCGGAGATCATGGGCGTCTCCGCTGGCGCAGTGGAGCGGTCCGTCGCCCTAGTCAAATGCTCCGGCGGAGAGAATGCCACCAAGCGGTTCCGCTATGTGGGCCTCACCGACTGCCTCTCTGCCGCCCGGCTGGCCAGCACCGGCCCCAATGACTGCGCCTACGGCTGCTTGGGTCTGGGCTCTTGCGTGGCCGTCTGCCCCTTTGACGCCATCCATGTGGAGCACGGGGTGGCCAAGGTGGACCACAGCCGGTGCGTGGGCTGCATGGCCTGCGCCCAGTCCTGCCCCCAGAATCTGATTATAAAGGTCCCCTACCAGGCGGATGTTGTGGTGGCCTGCGCCTCCCACGAGAAGGGCGGCGTACTCCGCTCCTACTGCAACATCGGCTGTATCGGCTGCAAGATCTGTGAAAAAAACTGCGCCTTTGATGCCATCCACGTGTTGGACAATTTGGCGGAGATCGACTACAGCAAGTGCATGAGCTGCGGCGCCTGCGCCCAGAAGTGCCCCCGGCATCTCATCCGGGATACCCGGCTAAATACTGCCGGAGATGCGGCCAGCGCCTAAACGTACATACATATATACTAGATGAAAGGGCCCCGCCAGTACTGGCGGGGTCCTTTTTGACCGGATACATCTTACAGCGTGCCGTTCCAATGGGGATCTATATTTTGGATCACAAAGTGGTTTTTCCGCACCGCCAGGATGCCCTCCCGCTGCATTTTGCCCAGCTCCTTGGATAAGGCGCTGCGTTCCAAGTTTAGATAGTCCGCCAGCTGCTGGCGGTCGAAGGGAATGTCAAATTCCCGGCTGTGTTTTCGAAGGGCAGCCGAGTTGACATAGGCCATTACCCGCCCCCGAATCGTCTTAGGGGAGGTGTGCACGCTTCTCTCCGACAGCGCCAAATTTTTATGGGCGGAAATCGTCAAAAGGTTTGTGATCAATTTGCCCAGCCAGGACTCTCGGGAAAACGCATTTCCATCCAGATGGCCGATGTATAAAAAGAGTACACGACAGGCCTCATTGGCCACCACATCCACCAACATGGGCTCTTTCTGCAACAGGGCATAGGTCTCCGCAAAAAATTGCCCCTCCCCCACATGGCTGAGAATGGTCCGGTTCCCCCAGAGGTCATTGTTTTCTATGAGTACGCTGCCACGCAGAACAATCCCCATCTTTTCCGTCACATTGCCGGCATGCAAAATCGTCTCTCCCTTTGCATACGGCTTTTCCTCCGCCTGCAGCCGCTGCAAGGCCGTTTGGATCTCCTCTGTGTCCATCCCTCTAAAAATCATGACCTCGTTTAAGGCTTGCAGATCCATAAAAGCACCCGCCCCTTTCAAAAAACGTGGTTATAACCACATACAAGTTTGTTCCATCATACTACAATGTAAGCAGAAACGCAAAGGAGGCGGAAACATGATTCGGAAAATCATTCAAATTGATGAGGAAAAATGCAACGGCTGCGGCCTGTGTGCCCAAGCCTGCCATGAGGGCGCCATTGATATCATAGACGGCAAAGCCAAGCTGGTTAGGGAACATTTTTGCGACGGCCTGGGTGACTGCTTGCCCAACTGCCCCACCGGGGCCATCACTTTTGTAGAGCGGGAAGCGCCCGCATATGATGAAGCGGCTGTCAAGGCCAGTCAGGCGAAAAAAGCCGAGACGCCCGGCGCATCCGCCCACGCCGGCGGCTGCCCTGGCTCCCAATTCATGCAGTTTGCCCGCCAGCCGGAAACCGCCGGCGCATCGCAGGCCGCCGGGAGCAACCCCCAGTCCCGCCTGTCCCAGTGGCCGGTACAAATCAAGCTGGTCCCCGTCCAAGCGCCGTTTTTTGATGGGGCCAAACTGCTCATTGCCGCAGATTGTACCGCATACGCCTATGGGAACATGCATGAGGCATTTATGAAAGGGAAAATCACGATCATTGGCTGCCCGAAGTTGGACGATGTGGACTACACAGAAAAGCTCACGCAAATTCTGCGGGAAAATGCGATCCAGAGCGTGACCATCGTCCGCATGGAGGTCCCCTGCTGCGGCGGCCTCCAAAGAGCCGCAGAAAACGCCCTGAAGGCCAGCGGCAAGTTCATCCCCTGGCAAGTTGTCACCATTACCAGAGATGGAAAAATCCTGGACTAACGCCATTTCGATGGTCAGAAAAACATGGGAAGATTCTGGGCCGGCCAAGCCGGCCCTTTCCATACCGCAGCGCACGGGCCGGCTTGGCCCGTGCGCTGCAGTTTTCTGCCCGCACCTTTTCCCTCTGCACCGGCGGCGTTTCTCACAGCGCCAGTTTGCGTTTCATTTTGTGAACGAATCGTAAAATATCAATTTTGCCCGCCAGACGCTTGACAAGGCGGGCACAGCGTGCTAAATTAGGTTTAGCACTCCGGAGGATGGAGTGCTAACGTGCTGAAAAGCCGATGGTGATAGAGATGGAAATCAGTGAGAGAAAGAAGAAAATACTAAAAGCTGTCATTGAGGGTTATATTGAGACTGCCGAACCGGTAAGCTCTAAAGCCATTGCAGCAGACCTTGGCCTGTCTTCCGCCACCATCCGCAACGAGATGGCGGACTTGGAACACCTGGGTTATCTGGAACAGCCCCACACCTCTGCCGGGCGGGTACCCTCCCATAAGGGCTACCGCATGTATGTCAACGAGCTGATGACCCGGCACATGCTCTCCTTGGAGGAGTCCTCTGCCATCAACGCCTCTTTAAACGCCAAGATGCAGCAGCTGGACCGGATGCTGGAAGAGGTTGGGCAGCTCACCTCCCGGCTCACCCATTACCCGGCCTATGCCCTGGCCGCCCATCGCAGTGCCGTCACCGTGCAGCGGTTTGACTTTATCTATGTGGAGGCCAACACCTTTATCATCGTCTTGACCCTAAGCTCCAACGTGGCCAAGAGCAAGCTGGTCCATCTACCCACCCCAGTGGAGCAGGAGACGCTGGTCCATTTGGCCACGGTATTCAACGCCAACTTTACCGGCCTTACCGAGGATCAGATCACACCCCAGCGCATTTCCAATACCCAGCGAGCTATGGGGGACGACATTGGCCTGGTCCCTGCGGTGGTGGACTTCGTGCTCCTCACCCTTACAGAGACCAGCGAGACCCAGTCCTACCTGGCCGGCGCCTCCCACATCCTGCAGCATCCGGAATTCCAGGATTTGAATAAGGCGCAGGAGCTGCTGAACTATCTCTCCGACGGGTCCGAGCTGTTGACGCTCCCGCCGCCGGAAGATGGAGCCAAAGTGAAAATCCTCATTGGCCCGGAAAATATTGCAGACGCTTTGCGGGATTCCAGCGTGATCATGGCCTCCTACGATGCAGGGGATAACCTGCGGGGCCTGATTGGCGTTGTGGGCCCCACCCGCATCGACTATGCCACCATTGCCGCCCGCTTGTCTTACATTGCCCATGGTTTGGGCCAGATCCTTTCCGGGGGCGGGCTGCCGTCTACGCCGGAAAAACCGGCTATCCCTGAAAAGAACGACGACGGCAAGGCGCAAGAGTAAACTTTAGGAGATGAGATGA
>CAZXRD010000048.1:0-12690 GCA_964642465.1 uncultured Oscillospiraceae bacterium
ATGATAGCCTTGACAAAGCGGGAAAAAAGGCGCTTTGGAGCCGCACTCTTAAACGTATAGTGGCCACCAATGAGGGCGATTTTTTTGTGGAATTAATTTAGCTATAACGGATGTTGACATTTCTCAGAGCGTCATTGAAAACGCCCTCAGCGTCCGCCCCAAATCGGCGGAGCTCCTCTATGTGTACATAGATGTGGAGGAGATCACCTTCAACAGAGGGTTTTACACCATCGACATCCGCTATTTTTATAAGGTGCGGGGCGAGGCCTTGGGCCTCACCAGCAGCCCCACGGAGTTCTGCGGCCTCAGCGTCTTTGACAAGCGGGTCATCCTATTTGGCAGCGAGGGGAACGCCCGCATCTTTACCTCGCAAAGCTCTCTGAACAATGTAGACCCGGCAACCCTGGGCCGCACCAACATGCCCACCGCCGTGGTGGACGCTGTGGATCCGGTGGTCCTGGGCATGCGTCTGGCCGACCGCTGCGACTGCTGCCTGTGCGACTATGACGTTATTGGCAGCCTGCCCAGCTTTATCTACGAGGCCTTTGACGACAGTCTGATCCTCACCGATACGGAAAAGCGGGTCTACGTCACGTTGGGGCAGTTTAGCATCATCCGTTTGGAGCGGGATTCCCAGCTGCTAATGCCCGCCTACGACTACTGCATGCCGGAAAAAGAGTGCGTAGGCTCCAATGACGACAGCCCCTGCGATCTGTTTAACAAGATCTGCTTCCCTGTAGATGAGTTCTTCCCCCCAGACACGGTGGAGTATCCGGAGTCCTATCGGGAGGCCCAGAACCTGGCCGCCCGGTAACATGCAAAAATGGGGCCCCTGCAGCTGCAGGGGCCCTTTGCCCTTTTGGAGAAACACCGGCGCCCCCTTTACCCGAACGCCTTTTTGGTATATAATCCATATATAAAAACCAAGGGAGGGGCTGCTTTGGAATCCTACGGATTTATTCATGACAAGCTGGAATTAAAGATTCTGATTTTATACATACTCAACCACCTACCGGAGCGCATCAGTTTGCCCGCTTTGGCAGATCTCACCTTGTGCGATCCGGGGATCACCTATTTTGACTTTGCAGAGTGTCTGGCGGAACTGGTGGAGACCGGCCAGGTCACGGAGACCAACGGCATGTATGCCATCACAGAGACCGGCAGCGAAAATGGCAAGATCGCCGAGACCACGGTCCCCTACTCCGTGCGGATGAAGGCCGGCGCACAGGCGGATAAAGTGGCCAACGCCATGCGCCGCAACGCCATGATCGACGCCAGCCACAGCCCCAAGGAGAGCGGCGGGGTTATGGTGCACCTTGCGCTGCGGGACGGGCTGGGCGACATTCTCTCCACCGACATCCTGGTGGGCAGCGAGCTGCAGGCTGTGAAAATCGAGGAACACTTTAAGGCCAACGCAGAAAAACTGTACACCGCTGTATTCAATCTTCTCTCTGGAGAGACGGAGGTCTAATAACGCCTAAAAAGGAGGCCCCAGGTCTATGTGGACTTAGGGCCTCCTTTTTTTGTTTTTTATTCCACGGTAACCGATTTGGCCAGGTTCCTGGGTTTGTCGATGTCGCAGCCCCGCATCAGGGCCACATAATAGGCAAACAGCTGCAACGGCACCACAGCCAGGGAGGGCAAAAACACATCCTCCACATCGGGAATGGTAATTACATTGTCTGCCGACTGGCCGATGAGCCCTGCCCCGCTCTCCGTGGTGAGGGCCAGGACCTCCGCCCCCCGGGCCTTCACCTCCTGGGCGTTGCTCACCGTCTTCTCCTCTAGCTTTTGATAGGAGGCAATGGCAATCACCAGGGTATTTTGCTCGATGAGAGAGATGGTCCCGTGTTTCAACTCTCCGGCGGCATAGGCCTCTGAATGGATGTAGGAGATCTCCTTCAGCTTCAACGACCCCTCCAGAGAGAGGGCATAGTCGATGTTCCGGCCAATGAAGAAGATGTCCTCATTGTTAAAGTAAATAGAGGCCAGGTACTGGATATGTTCCTTGCTTTCCAAAATGCGCTGCATCTTCTCCGGCAGCGCCTGGAGTGCCTGGAGCAGACGGCTATATGTGGCGGCGTCAATGGTGCCGCAACATTCCGCCATGTGGATGGCCAACAGATAGGTCACTGCCAGCTGGGTGCTGTAAGCCTTGGTGGTAGCTACGGCGATCTCCGGGCCGGCCCAGGTGTAGAGCACATCGTCTGACTCCTTGGTCATGGTGGAGCCCACCACATTTACAATGGAGAGGATCCTGGACCCCAGGCGTTTGGCCTCCCGCAGGGCGGCGATGGTGTCCGCCGTCTCCCCGGATTGGCTGATGCAGATGGTCAGGGTCTTGTCGTCCACAATGGGGTCGCAATACCGAAACTCTGAGGCCAAAACCACTTCCACCGGTTTGCGCACCAGTTTTTCAATGTTGTATTTCGCCACAACCCCCACATGGTAGGAGGACCCGCAGGCCACGATATAGATGCGGTGCAGGCTGCGGACGTATTCTGGCGTCAGTTCCACCTGGTCCAAGCAGATCCGCCCGTCTTTGATCCGGGGCAAGATGGTCTCCGCCACCGCACGGGGCTGTTCCATGATCTCCTTGAACATGAAATGGGGGTAGCCCCCTTTTTCCGCCGAGGCGATATCCCACTCCACCGTCTCAACGGGCTTTTCCATGGGCTCCATAAAGCTGTCATATACGGTGATGCCCTCCGGCGTCACCACAGCCAGTTCCCCGTCGTTCAAATAGCTGACGGAGCGGGTATACTCCAACACCGCCGTCACATCGGAGGCAAAGTAGTTCTCCCCCTCCCCATAGGCCAGGATCAGGGGGGCGTCCTTCCGGGCGGCAATGATCTCATTGGGCCGCTCCCGGCACATGATCCCCAGGGCATAGGACCCCTCGATCTCCCGGATGGCCATAGCCACTGCCTCTTTCAAGTCGTCTTTATAGTAGTAATCGATGAGCTGGGTGGCCACTTCCGTGTCCGTCTCGGACACGAACTTGCGCCCCCGGCGAATGAGCATTTCCTTCAGCTGTATGTAGTTTTCAATGATGCCGTTGTGGACAACGGCGATCCGGCCGGACTCGCTGAGGTGGGGGTGGGCATTGGTGTCCGAAGGTTTGCCATGGGTAGCCCAGCGGGTGTGGCCGATGCCGGCCGTCCCCTGCAGATCCGCCCCATCGTGGATCATATCCGAGAGCACTTGGAGCCGGCCCTGGGCCTTCACCACCTGCAGCTCTTTGCCCGTGTTGACCGCTACGCCCGCCGAGTCATAGCCCCGGTACTCCAGGCGCCTTAGCCCGCCCAACAGAATGGGGGCCGCTTGGCGCTTGCCGGTGTATCCTACGATACCGCACATAGTTGTCCCTCCTAGAGAATGCTGGCCACCCGCTCCACAGCTTCCTTGGTGGCGTCTGCGTCCCCAAAAGCGGTCAGGCGGATATACCCCTCGCCGCTGGGGCCAAACCCGGCGCCCGGCGTGGTAACCACACAGGCCTCGTGGAGCAGCCGGTCAAAAAAGGACCAGGAGTCCTCCCCATCCGGCGTGCGGAACCAGATGTACGGCGCATTGACGCCGCCGTAGACAGTAAGCCCCGCTTTGGACAGGCCGTCTTTGATGACCTTGGCATTGTTTAGATAATACTGGATGGTGGCCATAATCTGCTTTCTCCCCTCCGGGGTAAAGGTGGCCTCCGCCGCACGCTGCACCACATAGGGCACGCCGTTGAATTTGGTGCCCTGGCGGCGGTTCCACAGGGCGTTGATGTTGGCACCGTCCCGCTCCAGGACTTTGGGAATCACTGTATAAGCGCAGCGGGTACCGGTGAAGCCCGCCGTCTTGGAAAAGCTGCGGAACTCAATGGCACAGGTTTTGGCCCCCTCCACCTCAAAGATCGAGTGGGGGATGCCCGGCTCTGTAATAAAGGCCTCATAGGCGCTATCATAGAGAATGATGCTGCCGTGGGCATTGGCATAGTCCACCCAGACCTTCAGCTGCTCCTTTGTGGCCGCTGCACCAGTGGGGTTGTTGGGGGAGCAAATATAGATCATATCCGGCACCCGATCCTTCGGCAGATCCGGGAAAAAGCCATTTTCTGCCGTACAGGGCAGATAGACCAGGTTAGACCACTGGCCATCCACATAGTCCCCCGCCCGACCGGCCATGGCATTGGTATCTACATATACAGGGTACACCGGGTCGCAGACGGCCACCACGTTGTCCACGGAGAAAATGTCCCCGATATTGCCGCAGTCACTCTTTGCGCCGTCGGACACAAAGATTTCATCGTCTGCGATGTCCACCCCATGGGCCTTATAGTCGTCCCGGATGGCAAAGCGAAGGAAATCATAGGCATAGCAGGTCTCCTCGCAGTAGCCCCGGAACGTCTCCTTGTGGCCCATCTCCTCCGTAGCCTTGTGCATAGCCTCAATCACCGCCGGCGCCAGGGGCTGGGTTACATCGCCAATGCCCAGGCGGATCAGCGGTTTTGACGGGTTGGTAAAGGCCCGGACCCGCCGGCCGATCTCCGGGAACAGGTAGCCCCCGGGCAGTTTTAAAAAGTTTTGATTTACCTTTATCATTGGTATTACTCCTCTACGCTCCAAAATATTCCCCGTCGAAGACCGTCTCGGCCCCGCCGGTCATATAGACGTGTCCGTCCTCTGCCCACTGGATCTCCAGCTCGCCGCCCAGCAGGATAACCTTCGCCTTCCGGCTGGTGCGCCCAGTCAATGCCGCCGCCACCAAAGTGGCCGTCGCCCCGGAGCCGCAGGCCATAGTCTCGCCAGAGCCCCGCTCCCAGACCCGCATCTTCAGGGTATCCGGGCCCACGACTTCCACAAATTCCGTGTTGATCCGCTGGGGAAACAGGCTGTGGTTTTCAAACTTCGGCCCAATGCGCTGGATGTCCAGGCCCTCTAAACTGTCCAAAAATACCACCGCATGGGGGTTACCCACAGAGACGCAGGTGACGGTATAAGTTGTGCCACCCACCTCCACCGGCTGCTGGATAAAGCTGTCCCCCACTGCCAGGACCGGGATCTCTTCCGGGCGCAATTTGGGTGCGCCCATGTCTACCCGCACCCGCTGGACCTGGCCGTTTTCCACATACAGTTCCAGGGTGCGCACCCCGTCCAACATCTCCACGGTCAGCGTGGTCTTAGGACAAATGCCCCGGTCGTACACATATTTGCCAACACAGCGCAGTCCATTGCCGCACATGGCAGACTGGGAACCGTCTGCATTGTACATCAGCATTTTGCAGTCGGCAATTTCCGAGGGGCAGATGAGGATCAGCCCGTCGGACCCCACGCCGAAATGCCGATCCGATATGCGAATGGCCAGGTCTGCCGGGTCCGGCACCATCTCTTCAAAACAGTTGATATAGACGTAGTCGTTGCCGATGCCCTGCATCTTGGTAAATTTCATAGTAGACCCCCCTGTTGGTCAATCATCCACCGAGTTGGTGAGGGGATACCGCTCTGTAAAGCAGCCGTTGCAAAAACCGCCCACGGCGTTGGGGGCAATCTTCATCAAGTTCTCTACGCTGAGATAGCCCAGGCTGTCTGCCCCGGAGAGCTTACAGATCTCCTCTATGCTGTATTTACAGGCTATGAGGTTCTCCTTGTCCGGTATGTCGGTTCCAAAGTAGCAGGGCGAGATAAACGGTGGCGAAGAGATCCGCAAATGGATCTCCTTGGCGCCGGCCCGCCGCAGATTGTGCACAATCTGCGCAGAAGTTGTGCCCCGGACAATGGAGTCATCGATCATGACAATGCGCTTGCCCTCTACCAAGCTGCGCATGGGGTTTAATTTCAGACGCACCAGCAGCTCCCGCTCCGCCTGGGTGGGCTGGATAAACGTCCGGCCAATATAGCGGTTTTTAATGAGGCCGTCTCCATAGGGGATGCCGGACTCCTCTGCGTACCCTTTGGCGGCGTCCAGGCCGCTATCCGGCACGCCGATGACCAGGTCCGCCTCCACTGGGTGCTCCTGGGCCAAAAAGCGGCCGGCCATCCGCCGGGCCTCATGGACGCTCTGTCCATTGATAATGCTGTCCGGCCGGGCAAAGTATACGTATTCAAAAATACACATATGGGACTGTCCGATACAGTTGTCCCGAATGCTGTGCACCTCTCCGTCCTCTACCACCACGATCTCGCCGGGTTCAATGTCCCGCTCGAACTTGGCACCTACGCTGTCCAAAGCGCAGCTTTCCGAGGCAAAGACCACAGCCTCTCCCCGGCGGCCCATACACAGGGGCCGAAAGCCCCAGGGATCCCGGGCGGCAATCAGCTTCCTGGCGCTCATCACAATGAGGGAATAGGCGCCCCGCAGGTATTTCATAGCCCGGTTTACCGCCTCTTCGGCGCTGCCGCACTTTAGCCGCTCCTGGGCAATGACATAGGCGATAATCTCCGAGTCGGCGGAGGTCTGGAAAATAGCGCCCTTGTACTCATATTCCCGGCGCAGCTGGGCCGTATTTAAAAGGTTGCCGTTGTGGACCAGGGCCAAGGTGCCCTTTACATATTTTAAAGTCAGCGGCTGGGCATTTTCCCGTTTGGTGCCGCCGGTGGTGGAATAGCGCACATGGCCCACCGCCATGGTGCCATTTAACTCCCGGAGGATCTTCTCGGAAAACACGTCTCCCACCATGCCCACGTCTTTATAACAGCTTTGCTCTTTGCCATTCATCGTGGCGATGCCCGCCGACTCCTGGCCCCGGTGCTGCAGGGCATAAAGCCCGTAATAGGCACTGGTGGCACAGTCGCCTTTCTTATCATAAATGCCAAAGACGCCGCACTCTTCATGGGGCTTTTCCATTAGACAATGCAATCCCAAAACCTCTCTCCTTGCTCATTCGTCATTGTTTTCACCGCCCCTACAGGGCCCGGGCCTTTTAACAAAACAGAAAAAGCCCACGCTCTCGCCTTTCTTCCGGCAATGCGATCGTGGGGACAGACGGTGCTTACTCCTTATTTATTGTACCAGATAAAAACCGTTTGTCAATTGGAAGGGCCGCCACCCTTCCGCCCCATTTTTGAAATCACAGAAGAGAAAATGTCCAGCGCCCTTGACAAGCCTCGGCAGCATCCTTTATAATTCCAGTAGTTAGCTATAACTAACCAATGACCTGCTTGGTAAAAAGAAGGGAGTCCCCGACTGTGTTTGCGGAGTTGCTGAAAAAAATGTATATGGATACCCAGCCTGGCAACCAGATAACCGCTTGCCGGCCCATGGCCGGCGTACAAGTCTGGGATTTTGCCTGCACCCCTCCGGGTGAGATCTCCCTGGCTTTGGTCCCCCGGCATTATGAAGCGCTATTTTGTGACGCCGGCGCCTTGCAGCTCACACTGCAGGACAACCGGTACATGAAAATCGGGCATCAGGACATTTTGCTGCTTTCGGATATTGGTAACCTAAAATCTGTACAGGTGGGCGGCCGGCGATTCCGGGGCATCTTGGTTATGATTGACGTGGCTAACGCCAGGGAAAGCCTGTCTGCCCTTTGTCAGCTGCTGGGCGGTGTCTCTATTGATGTACAGGCCGCCGCCGGATTTATGGCGGAATACAACGGCTGCGCCGCCATCCACAGCCAGGAGTGGGCAGACGCCGTATTCGCCGCCCTGGAGCGGTTGCCTGCATCCCAGCGGGGCAGCTATTGCGCATTCAAAGCTCTGGAACTGCTCTATCTGCTCTGCTGCCGCAGCCCCCTGCTGCAGCCGGCTGCGCCCCAGCCTCTCTACCGAGATCCCTATCAAATGGATACCGTGCGGCAGGTGCAGGCCTATATGCTGGCACACCTGGGGGATCGAATCACGATCGCCTCCCTATCCAAGCAGTTCCACATCTCCTCCACCGCCCTAAAAGAGGGGTTCCGCCAGCAATACGGCCAGCCGCTTCATCGATATCTCCGCACCAAGCGGCTGGATAAAGCCGCCGCCCTGTTGACGGAGAGCAACCTTTCTGTAACGCAAATTATGGCCACTGTCGGCTATACCAGCGCCGGGCAGTTCAGCAGCGTGTTCCGCAGCCGCTTTCACATGACCCCCTCCCAATACCGGCGGATGCAACGGCAGCAAAAAGTCTAAAAAGGTTTTTTGCTGTCTAAACGGAACGGATTTTCGCTGCCGCCCGTGGTACAATGTTTGGAAAGATTAAGATGCCTGTTTGATAGGAGGTGTGCCTTTGAAACAGCACCGTTTTTGGGCTTGGGGCGCCGTGATCTGTATGATCATGGTGATGATCACCGGATACAAACACAAGTAATTTCTAGGAGGTTTTATCATGTTTTCTTATAAAGGGCTTGCACTTTTTGCAGGCGGCGTGCTATTTGGCTCCGCCGGGCTAAAGCTTCTGTCCAGCAAAGATGCGAAAAAGGCCTATACCCACGTAACCGCCGCCGCCTTGCGGGCAAAAGAATCTGTCATGGGTGCCGTAACCTCTGTGCAGGAAAATGCCGCTGATATTTTGGCTGCTGCCAAGGACATCAACGCCGCCCGGGCCGCCCAGGAAGAAGAGGTTGAAGACAGCGCCGATCCGGCCGAATAATAGACAAATAAAGCGAAAAAGAGGGGCGCTATAGCGTCCCTCTTTTGCCTTGGAGGTAACCCATGAAAGCGACGATTTTACACGAGAGCCGAGGGCGCATGCGGGTGCGGATGGCGCAAAAGGCGATGACGCTAGCACAGGCCGATTTGCTAGAGGCCTATTTGAACAGCCAGGCCTGGTGTGTGCGTGCCGTGGTCCACGACCGGACCCGCTGCGCCATTATCCAATACCAGGGCGACCGGCAAGCGGCGCTGGCCGCTATCAGCCGGTTTTCCTATGCAGATCCAGCAGTAGCGGAACTGGCCCCCATGCATAGCAGCCGGGCGCTGACCCGGACCTATAGCGACAAACTGGTGGCCAAGGTGGCCTGTAAAGCGGCCTGTGCCCTGTTTTTGCCAAGTCCCCTGCGCATTGCCCGGGTCTGTCTGCATGCCATCCCTTTTTTGCGCCGGGGCCTGGGCTGCCTGCTGCGCCGGCGGATGAAAGTAGAACTGCTGGACGCCCTGTCCATTGGCATCTCTATGGCCCGAAACGATTTCGGCACCGCCGGTTCCGTGGCCTTTCTCCTGGAATTGGGAGAGCTGCTGGAAGAGTGGACCCACAAAAAATCCATTGATGATTTGGCCCGGTGCATGTCCCTGCAAGTGGACCGGGTATGGCTGAAAACCGGGGACAGCGAAATACTGACCCCCATCGCCCAGGTGCGGCCTGGGGACCTGGTGGCCGTTCGTATGGGCAACGTGATCCCCTTAGACGGGGTCATCGCCCAGGGGGAGGTTATGGTAAACCAGGCCTCCCTCACCGGGGAATCTGTGCCCGTTGCCAAGCGGCCTGGGACGGCCGTCTATGCCGGCACGGTCGTGGAAGAGGGCGAATGTGTGCTCCAGGTAAGCCAGCAGTCTGGCCAGAACCGCTATGACCAGATTGTGACCATGATCGAGCGGAGCGAGCGGCTGAAATCAGCAGCGGAAAACCGGGCGGCCAATCTGGCCGACAAGTTAGTCCCCTACACCTTGGTAGGCAGCCTATTGGCCTTTGGCCTGACCCGCAATCTTACCCGGGCGCTCTCCGTGCTCATGGTGGATTTCTCCTGCGCCTTGAAGCTGGCCATGCCCCTAGCCGTGCTCTCTTCCATGCGGGAGGCCGGCGGCCGGCATATCACGGTTAAAGGCGGTAAGTATCTGGAGGCCGTGGCCAAAGCGGACACCATCATCTTTGACAAGACCGGGACTCTGACCCACGCCTGTCCGGAAGTGGTGAAGGTCATTCCCTTTGGTGGCCGCCACCCCCAGGAAATGCTGCGGGTGGCCGCCTGTTTGGAGGAGCACTTCCCCCACTCCATGGCCAACGCCGTTGTGCGGGCGGCCCAGGAGCAGGGTCTGGCCCATGAGGAGCTGCACTCACAAGTGGAGTATCTGGTGGCCCACGGAATCTCCAGCACCGTTGGCACAGAAAAAGTCATTATTGGCAGCGCTCACTTTGTCTTTGAGGACGAGGGCTGCACCATACCCGCCGGCGAGCAGGATGCCTTTGCGGCTCTGCCGGATCAGTACTCCCATCTGTACCTGGCCATCGCCGGGGAGTTAGCTGCCGTGATCTGTATCGCCGACCCGCTGCGCCAAGAGGCCAGCCGTGTGATTGCTAAGTTGCAGGCTTTGGGCATTACCCGCACGGTGATGCTCACCGGGGACAGCGACCGCACGGCAGCAGCCATCGCCGCCCAGGTGGGTGTAAGCCAGTACCAGGCCGAAGTGCTTCCGGAGGACAAGGCACGCTTTGTAGAGGCCCAGCGGGCCGCCGGGCATACAGTCATCATGGTCGGGGACGGCATCAACGACGCCCCAGCCCTGTCTGCCGCCGATGTGGGCATCGCCATCAGCGATGGGGCGGCCATTGCCCGGGAAATCGCCGACATTACCATTAGCGCTGACACCCTGGAGGAACTGGTCACGCTGCGCCGCCTCTCCATAGCACTGATGAAACGCATTCAGAGCAATTATCGTTTCGTCATTGGATTCAACAGCGGCTTGATCGGCTTAGGCGTGGCCGGCCTACTCGCCCCCGCCACTTCTGCCATGCTCCACAACCTCTCCACCTTGGGGATCAGCCTGAAGAGTATGACCAACCTGCTGCCTGTCCAGCCGCCGACAGATTTGTAATAGCAAGCACAAACATGCCCCAGAGTCCTATGGCTCTGGGGCATGTTTTATTTCTCCATTATAAAATAAGTGAGTCCGATTCCCTGGCGCTGGGCGGTTGCCTCCCGCATCACACGATAGCCCCGGGCCGCAAAGAACGGTCTGGCCGTAATAGAGGCATGGGTGGTGATGGGCCGGGAGGCAGCCAGCTCTAGTTTGTCGCAAAGGGCGGTGGCAATCCCCCGCCGCTGATAGGCCTTATGGACATAGAGCCGGTCCAAATACCCGCCCCGATCTATGTCTCCAAAGCCCACAATCTGCTCGTCCAATTCGGCCACCAGGCTGTAGTGGGCCAAAAAGGACTGGTTCCAGGCCGCCAAATCCCGCTTCTCCGGGGCCCAAGCGCTCAGCTGCTCTGGCGTATAATCCCTGGCATTGACATGATGGACGGTCTCATAAAACAGATGGGCCAGCGCTGCCCCGTCCGTCTCCCGGCAAATCCGAAGCCGCAATCCCGTGGGCAAGTCGGCCAGGCTGATGATTTTATCCGCCACCTCTGCCGGCGTTCGGTCTGTGGTGTCCACCAGTAGGCTGTCCAAATCCAGATACAAGGGCAGACGTTGCACGCTTCGCTGCAATATGTCTGGGCTGCGCAGGCCTTGCTGCACATCACCTTGGAGCCTGGATTCCAAGGCCTTAGCAGAGGCCGTCAGAGCGGCGGTGATCACCTGACAGCCCTCCAGATCCAGCTGCGCTAAAATGGCGTCCCAAATGGCCTGCTGGTGCATGACCCAACAGAAAATAATGTTTTCATAGGCAGAACACCGGAGAAAATTTTGCAGCACATGGCAGATGTTGTCCAGCACCATGGCCCGGGTCTCATCTGTCACCTGGAACGGGTCAGCATCCCAGCACCAGTCCCCATCCAGATACACGCAGGCCGGCAAACGCCGCTTTAAAATTTGACAGACCGTGCTCTTCCCCACGCCCATGGTGCCGCCGATCAAAAACAACCGCTTCATGGCCGCACCTTGGCGTACAGCCGCATGTCCAGCACTTCCCCATTTTTCTCCGCATTGCAGCGCAAGGTCCCCTCTAGTTGGAAGCCCGCCTTTTCCAGCACCCGGCAGGAGGCCAGGTCCCTGGCAAAGGGCTCGGCAAAAATGCGGAGGATATTGGTTTGCTGAAAAACCTGGACGCACAGCTGCTTCACCGCCTCTGTGGCATAGCCCTGTCCCCAGTAGGCCTGGCCGATATAATAGCCCAGCTCCGCCGTACGGTAATGAATATTTCCGCAGCGGAAAGCCCCCATGCTGCCAAGCAAAGTTTCCCCATCTACAATGGCATAGGCAAAGGTCCCTTCCGGATCTGCCGAGTGCATCTCCTGGATAAAGGCCTGGGCATCCGCCTCCGTATAGGGGTATGGGATGCCGTCCCGGAGATTGTTTAAAATGTTTGGGTTATTCAAGAGCGCCGCCAGGGCCGGTGCATCTGCCTGCCGCCAGGGCCGAAGTATGCAAGCCATAGACACCCCTCCTATCTTATTTCTTTTCCAAAGCCGCCAGGGCCACATAGTGGAGCACGTCAAAAGACGCCGGCGCAAGGGTTTCCAACAGCTGCAAATGCGCCTGCTCCCAACGGGCGAGCGCCTCTGGAGAGAGGGATGCCCCCACCCCCCGGCAGGCCCGCATGCGGCCATGCCAGCTCTCCCGGGTAAAGGGCAGCCTGCAGGTATATGCCTCCCGCCGCACCAACCGAAACTGCTGAAAATAACAGTCCGGTATGGCAATGGGATGCAAAGTCTCCCCTGCCCCGCTCCACTGGGGGTTATACTGCAAAACCAAATCCTCACTGGCCCGGGCAATGGCGTCTTCCCCCGGCAGCCATGCCATATACAGCACCAAAAAGCGCCCACCCGGCTTTAAAACATTGGCCAGCTTTGGCGCCAGCTGTTCATGATGGAAATAGGTGAAACACTGACAAGCCGTGACTCCGTCAA
>CAZXRD010000049.1:0-12488 GCA_964642465.1 uncultured Oscillospiraceae bacterium
AGAACTACCTGGTGATCCCCATCTTCTATGCGGTGGATGCTATTGCCTGGCGTACGGACGTGGTGGCAGAGACCGGGATCTCCAACCCCACAGATGTCAACCTGCGCAACGTGGTTCTTGTTGACTAAGTCGTAAGCATGAGATAAAAGAGTAAAAATTTAAATTAAGGGAGTGGCCGCTTGACGAAATGTTTGGCGGCCACTTATCCCTAACAGGGGGGAACTCTTTTGGCAAAATACATAATCAAACGTCTGTTATGGATGATCCCTATCATTTTGGGCGTATTGCTGATTGTTTTCACCATCAGCTATTTCACACCGGGTGACCCGGTCAAGGCCATCCTGGGTACGGGATATACGGAAGAGGCCTATATTGCCAAGCGGGCGGAGCTGGGATTGGACCAGCCCTTCCTGGTGCAGTATGTCAAATATGTGGTGGACCTGGTAACGAAGTTTGACCTGGGAGTCTCTTATACCTATGGGCATGATGTGGCCGGCGAGATCATAGCCCGAATATGGACGACATTCAAATTGGGCTTCCTCAGCGTGATTGTCACGGCGCTTTTAGGCATCCCCACCGGCATTATCTCGGCAACCCACCAGTATTCCCTTTTGGATAACGGCATCACCGTACTGTCTCTGTTCTTTGCGGCTATGCCAGGATTCTGGCTTGCCCTGGTGGGCATTCTGATATTCAGCCTGAATCTGGAGTGGCTTCCCGCAACAGGGCTGGAGGGGTGGACCAGCTATATCTTACCGGTGCTGACCAATGCCCTCACCTCCGTGGCCAATGTGGCCCGTATGGCCCGATCGAGTACGCTGGAGGTGATTCGAATGGATTACATCCGAACGGCTCGGGCCAAGGGGCTGAAAGAGAGAACCGTAATCTGGCGCCACGTTTTGAAAAACGCCATGATCCCAGTGGTCACGGTGGTCGGTATGCAAATGGGCTTTGTTATGGCCGGCTCAGTGGTTATCGAGTCCATCTTTTCCATCCCCGGGCTTGGCTCCTATATGATGACGGGGATCAATAACCGGGACTACCCGGTGATCAATGCCACAGTCCTGGTGCTGGCTATCTGCGTTTGCCTGATGAACCTGGTGGTAGATGTGGCGTATGCCTATATAGATCCCAGAATCAAGGCGCAATATGAAAACAGCAAAAAGCGGCAGAAAAAAATGCGGCAGCTGCATTCGGAGGAGGCGACGGTATGACAAAGACAAAAACGGCAGAGAGAAAGCCGCAGACGTCCAGAAAGCGTGGCCAATGGCGAGATGTGGCACATCGCCTGGTGAAAAACCGGCTGGCTATGTTTGGTTTGGTCCTCGTGTTTATCGTCATTTTCAGTGCAGTTTTTGCCAATCTCCTTACACCGTACGACTATTCGGAAGTTGATTTTGGGAATCGCTTTGATTTCCCGACACTGGAGCACCCCTTTGGAACGGACAACTTCGGTCGGGACCTGTTGGCGAGAATTCTGTACGGCGGCAGGATCTCCCTGTTGGTGGCCGTAATCTCCGTCATCATTGCCCAGGTCATCGGCGGATTTTTGGGTGTCACCGCCGGTTACTTCGGTGGCAAGTACGAGACGGTCGTGATGCGGATCATCGACATCATTATGGCGATTCCCGGTCTGCTGCTGGCGGTTATGATCTCAGCGGCATTGGGGACGGGCCTATTTAACACGGCGCTTGCCATAGGCCTGTCCAGTATCACCGGTGGAGCCCGTATCCTCCGGGCAGAGGTTTTGACCATCCGAGGCCAGGAATACATTGAGGCTGCCCGGGCCAATGGCGCAACTCGTCGGCACATCATTCTCAAACATGTACTACCCAATACCATTGCGCCACTGATCGTGGATACGACGTTGAAAATCGGTATGGCTATCCTGCAAATCTCCAGCCTGAGCTTTATTGGCTTGGGCGTCACGGAGCCCACGCCGGAGTGGGGCGCTATTTTGTCTGCTGGTCGTGCGTATATTCGAGACTTCTGGCCGATGGTAATTTTCCCAGGGGTAGCCATCATGATCACACTGATCGGCTTTAACCTGTTGGGTGACGGATTGCGGGATGCGCTGGATCCCAAACTGAAAAGATAGGGGGAGCTTGTGTGAGCCTTTTAGAGATCCATGATCTGGATATACGATACATTACAGACGATGCGGAGGTACATGCCGTCAATGGGATCAGCCTGCACATTGAGGAGGGCTTGACACTGGGCCTGGTAGGAGAAACCGGGGCGGGAAAAACCACAACTGCCCTGGGGATCCTGAACCTGATTCCGGATCCGCCCGGAAAGGTGATGGGCGGCGAGATCCTGTTTCGAGGAGAGAACATATTGACCATGAGCGGTAAGGACATCCGGCGCATCCGCGGCAACGAGATATCCATGATCTTCCAGGACCCTATGACAGCGCTGAATCCGGTCATGCGGGTGGGAGACCAGATCGCTGAGGTCATCCGTTTGCACGAAGGTTGTACAAAGGCAGAGGCAATGAGGCGCAGTCTGGACATGTTGGAGATGGTAGGGATCCGCCCTGAACGCAGCGTGGATTATCCCCACCAGCTTTCTGGAGGTATGAAACAGCGGGTGGTCATTGCTATGGCGCTGGCATGCAATCCCAGTCTATTGATCGCAGATGAACCAACTACAGCCCTGGATGTGACAATACAGGCCCAGGTGCTCCGGATGATCAACGACTTAAAGGAAAAGATGAAGACCTCGGTTCTGCTGATTACCCACGATTTGGGGATCATTGCAGAGTGCTGCCAGGAAGTGGCCGTGATGTATGCCGGCGAGATAATCGAGTACGGGTCGCTACGGGACATCTTCCAGTCTCCGGTGCATCCCTATACCCTGGGGCTGTTCAATTCTATCCCATCTTTAAAACGGAAGGAACGCCGGTTGAGGCCCATTGATGGGATGATGCCGGATCCGGCTAACTTGCCGGAGGGATGCTATTTCTGTCCTAGATGCCCCTTTGCCACGGAAACCTGTGCCCAGGTGCATCCCGAAGTAGAAGAGATTACACCGGGACATCAGGTGAAATGCCTGCGATGTCGGGAGGTTATAGAGTCTAGAGTAAGGGGGGAAAATGCGAATGCCTGATTTGTTGCAAGTTTCGGGACTGAAAAAATATTTCAGGGTTGGGGGCGGTATGCTCCACGCCGTAGACGACGTGACGTTCTCTCTAAAAGAGGGAACCACTCTGGGCGTCGTCGGCGAGTCAGGGTGTGGGAAGTCTACCTTGGGACGTGTCGTACTCGGTCTTTTGGAGCCCACGGACGGACAGATCTTGTTTGATGGGCAGGACATTTCAAAAGTACGTGGCGGGAAAAAGCGGCAGCTTTGTAAAAAGATGCAGATGATCTTCCAGGATCCCTTTTCCTCATTGAACCCCCGCCTCTGTGTGCAGGAGTTGATCGCAGATCCGCTGAAAATCTTCAAGGTATATAAGACTAAAAAGGAGCTGGAAGATGCGGTCTACGACCTGATGGACCAGGTGGGCCTTGCCTCCCGGTATGCGTATTCCTATCCCCATGAGCTGGACGGCGGCCGGCGGCAGCGTATAGGCGTGGCTCGGGCACTGGCCCTGAATCCAAAATTCATCGTTTGCGACGAGCCGGTGTCCGCTTTGGACGTCTCCATCCAGGCGCAGATCTTGAACCTTCTACAGGATCTGCAGGAGCAAAAAAAGCTGACCTATATGTTTATCACCCATGATATGTCGGTGGTGAAGCACATCTCCGATGAGATCCTGGTGATGTACGTAGGGAGTATGGTGGAAAAGAGCAGGGCGGACGATCTGTTTGAATATCCACTGCACCCCTATACCAAGGGTTTGCTGGCGGCCATTCCCATTCCGGAGCTAGATGTGGAGCGGGAAGAGATCATTTTGGAGGGGGAAATTTCTTCACCCATTGATCCAAAACCAGGCTGCAGGTTTGCCACCCGGTGCCGCTATGCCACAGAGGCCTGCCGCACCCAGCAGCCGGTATTTGAGGAAGTGCTACCGAACCACTATGTGGCTTGCCATCATGTCCGGGAAATCAATGACCTTTAAGTGTAAGTGTGCCGCAGCTGGCCTTGCCTTGGCGCTTTTGTTGGGGGTATCCGACCTAGTTCCGGCCAACGCAGCGGGGGAGGGAGAGGTTGCCGCATACAACGTACCTGTCCTGCTGCGTATGGAAGATGCGGAGGGTATAAAAAATGCCCGCAACAGCGCATGTGAACTGGGCAGCGTTGCCGCTGACGCAGCCAGAGCGGCTTCCGGTGCAGATATAGCGGTTCTGGCCGGTGGTGACTTTGCCCGGAACTTGCAGCCCGGCCTGCGCACTATGGAGGAGATTCAGCTGTCGCTTACGGCGG
Organism: uncultured Oscillospiraceae bacterium; assembly: GCA_964642465.1. GTDB lineage: Bacteria > Bacillota > Clostridia > Oscillospirales > Oscillospiraceae > CAZXRD01. The sequence goes on from CAZXRD010000049.1 coordinate 4,369, forward strand.
ACAGAACTTTAGTGACGGGCACGATCTCTGTGTCTGAGTTGTGGGCCTTTATGGAGGCGGGGGTGTCCCGTATGGTTTTGGACGAGCAGCTCGGCATGGATTATGTTCAGTCTGATTTTGACGGTTTCCCCCAGATTTCCGGATTCAAGGTCGTCTATGATATGTCGGCGCCGGTGGGGGAGCGGGTCTATGCCATCACGCTGGAAAATGGAGAGACTCTAGACAAAGCGGATGCCCAGCGGCGGCTGACTATATGTACTACGGCAGACCTTCTCTCAGGCGGATACGGCTATCCTATACTGAAAGGCTCTTGGCAGGAGTTACAAGACAGTCTGTCCGGTGCATTGGCGGAATATATTGCGGAATACGGTGCGGATATTCGCACGACCGGCCTCTCTGCCCGGGTCACGGCAATTGGATGCGCCGATTACACCCTGCTCTCCAGCCAGCCACAGACGGCCGTTCTCATATTGGCGGCGCTGATCCTGCTGACGCTAATTCTGGGCGCACGGCAAAAGACACGTGCCGGGTGAACTTGAGAAAGTTACGGTGGAAGGCCGCCGTTGTGCAGACAATGTCCGGCCTCTCTACACGAGGAGAAAAGCATGTATGATATGTATGTGGGGACGAACTTCGTCCGAGGTAGTAAAGGCATTTACCATGTGTCTTTGGATGAAAATACGGGTGAGCTGACCTGCCTGGGTACAACGGCATATTACAATGCGGGCTATCTGCTCCGTACTGCCGACAAAAGCAGGCTGTATACCGTAAGCGAGGGCATGACGTTTTGCGGGATGGCGTGCGGTGGGGTTGTGGCCTATGACCTGTCCTCCGGAGCTCCGCAGGAGATCAATTCCATGCCGTCTTATGGGCAGAGGCCGTGTCACCTTAGCATAGACCCACAAGAGCGGGCCCTGTATGTGGGGAATTTCTATGGGGGGACCATTGCCTGTTTCCCGTTGGGAGACGGAGGAGCTCTGGAGCCGGTCCGCTGGGTCTTCCGGCATGAGAGGACGCAGCAATTCCGAACGGGAATCCACTGTGTCCAGCCGCACCCAACGGGGGCCTGGTTGGGTGCTATCGAGCTGTCCCGGGATGCGGTGAATATCTATGATATACGGCTGGATTGCCGGCTGACCTATACGGTGGAAATGCCAAAAGGTTTTTTCCCCCGGCATCTCGTCTTCAGTGGGGACGGCCGCTACCTGTACCTGTTGTCCCAGGGGCGTTCAGAAATCCATGTATTCGCCTTTGAGCCAGAGCACAGGGAGCAGTTGCGCCGGATCCAAGTGATTTCCACGATCCCGGAGGGGTTCTGTGGCAAAAATGAGCCAGCAGCGATCCGGTTTCACCCCACCGGTAACCTACTGGCGATTTCTAACCGGGGTGTTGGGGAGGGAGAGCGACTGGATTCTATTGCCCTTTTCCGGCAGGATGAGGAGTCAGGACTGCTGACCCTGTTGCAGATTGCACCTACCCAGGGGCGGACGCCCCGGGATATTGCATTTATCGGGGACGGAAGTTGGCTTGTTGCGGCGCTCCAGAGTTCCAATGCCCTGGAGAGTTTTCGGGTGGACCCGGATGCGGGAAAGATATGGGCCAGCCAGGCGGGGCTTTCCATTCCATCTCCGGCCTGCGTTGCTGTCTGATAGGCCGGCCTTTCCCGCTGGACAGAAAAAGAAAACGGTACAGAGTCTGTACCGCAAAGGGGGTAAGGGCAAAAGTTGGATCGCATAGAAAAAATGGAAGCGCAAATGGAAAGACTCATGGCCGGAGAACAGCTGCGAAAGCTTATGGGGGTCTATCAGGACGCCGTAGCCCACGGCCTGTCTATGGAGATCTACGACCGTTTCTGGTCCAGGCGGCAGGATACCTGTCTGGAGATTGGCGCCTCGGGGCAGTTTTTTGGGCCGAACAATGCGGCGGCCTATTACCAGAAAGATCAAATACCCGGCGTATTTCAGGTGACGATTGTGGGAAACGAGCAACTGGAGATTCGGGCAGACGGCCAAACCGCCCGGGGGATATGGTACGGGTGGTCCATTGACCTGGGTGCCGGCGAGTTGTCCGGATCAGACCGCTTTTTGGAAGAGCGGAGAAAATTGTGGACTAGCAAAACAGGTACAGCGGCATATAAGGCGGAATGTGGCCTTCAAAAGCTGGATGTGGCATTTGTTTTGGAAAATGGCTTATGGAAGATCTGGAAAATGAAGATTTTGGAGCTTGTGCGCTGCCCCATGGACAGAGACTTTGTGTCGTGGGCGGAGAAACGGTTCGAGACAGACGGTCCCCGACTGGATGCCCTGTTCCAATCCAATCTGCCCTTTGCACCAGATCGTCCGCCAGAGCGCATGGCGGACGAGAAGACCAGCAGTTTTTGGCAATATACCTGGCGGGCAGAACCGGCAGACCTTCCCTAATTTGACAAGAGAACGAGGTGGTTGCGATGAAAAAGACACAGAACAATATAAAAGTCCTGCAGTGTCCCATGCTGCCCTTGGACAACCCCCACTCGGGGTATCCTGGATTTTTCCCCCATACGGAGATTTTGCCCAAGGGATACCGCTTTCAACCGGACCGTTTGCCACTGCCCTGCGACACCTTATGTGAGCAAGATGCGGCCATAATGGTCCGGGACGGCACAACGCTGTATGCAGATATTTACCGTCCTGTGGGAGACGAAAAAGTCCCGGTGATCCTGTGCTGGGGATCCTGGGGCAAACGGGGCAAGGGCCTGGTATTCCCGGATGTGGACAGGATGCCCAACTATATCCCCAATACGGAAAAGGCAAAGCAGGACCCTCTGCATCCTAGAACTGAAATGTATCGCCGCAGCGAGTTGTCGGGCCTGCAGGCTTGGGGCGGGGAAGACCCGGCCCAGTGGGTGCCCTATGGATATGCGGTGGTGAATGTGGACCCTCGAGGTGTCTATTGGAGCGAAGGGGACATGCATTACTTCGACACACAAAACGGCAGGGACGCCTATGATGTGATCGAATGGCTGGCGGAACAGCCGTGGTGCAACGGACGGATCGGAACTTCCGGTAACCATTGGTATGGTATCGAGCAGTGGTTCATTGCTCAGGAGTGTCCGCCGCACCTGTTTGCGATTCATCCGGCGGAGGCCCATGGCGACTTTTATCGGGATGAGATTGTCCGGGGAGGCATCCCCCGCCTGGACTTTGGCTCCCGGACGATGAGCTATGGAAAGGGGAAAATTGAGGACATTGTGGGTATGTCCCTGTTGCATCCCACCATAGATGCGTATTGGAAGGAAAAGGAGATCCAGTTTGAAAAGATTAAATGCCCGGTCTTTCTGACCTGTAGCTTTACCCAGTGGAACCACTCCCGAGGGCCCTTTGACGGGTTCAACCGCCTGGGGACGGAGGAAAAGTGGATGCGAATTCACAACGGTATGGAGTTTATTGATTTCCGTTTGGAGTCGACTATTGCAGAGGTACGGAAATTCTTTGACCACTACTTAAAGGGCATGGACAACGGCTGGGAAGAGACCCCCAGGGTCCGTTTGTCCGTTCTGGATCCAGGCGGCTTTGACATTGTGGAACGGCCGGAGGCGGAATTCCCCCTGGCCCGGCAGGAAACTTTGACGTTGTATCTGGACATCCCTTCTGGGATGCTGACGGAAGATGAGCCCACTGACGAGGCGACGGTGTCCTATATAAGCGACGACCATAAAGGCTGTGTGCGGTTCCGTCACAGGTTTACAGAGGAAACAGAGATCACGGGCTTTTCCAAACTGCATGTGATTGTCTCTACAGATAAGGCGATCGACATGGATGTCTTTGTGCGAATCCATAAACTGGACCCGGAGGGAAACCGCCTGTATGCCAACTATACCAATGTATACGCAGGGCCCAACGGCCGGCTCCGAGCGTCTCTGCGCAGGGTCGATGCGGCTAAGTCGTCAGAGCTAATCCCCTACCACCCCTATGACAGGATCGAACTGGTAGAACCCTTTGCGCCTGTTGAACTGGACATCGGGATCTGGCCCACCAGCCTGCGCTTTCATCCCGGCGAGCAGCTGGAGCTGGAGATTTCCGGGTTTGAGCTGCAAACGGCCCATTTGGGGGATGCCATGATCGAGACGGTCAACAGGGGAGCCCACACCATATACAGTGGCGGGCGGCATTGTTCCTATCTGCAGATTCCCGTTATCCCCATATCCTCCGCAACCTAAACCGAGCAGGGAAAACAGCATATAAAATGAGGAGCGGCGTTGGATAGGCGCCGCTCCTCTTTTTTTAATTGTACACAGTTTTGAAATGGGAGTCAGCCCCAACACAACGTACCGGGTTATTTTGCATCAAACCAGGTGTGGCCGTGAAGGGCCAGGAGCCGGTCCGCCTCTTCCGGCCCAGAGGAGCCCTGCCGATAGCGGATGAGGGGCAGGCCCGCTTCCTGATAGGCCTTTGTAAGCTGATCCACATAGGCCCAGCCGGTCTCGATCTGGTCCCACTTGGAGAACCAGAAATCCTCGTCCCGGATACAGGCGTCAATCAGCCGTTCGTAGGCCTCCGGTGTATTGATCCGGCTTTCCAGGGAGGCGCTCTGGCAGAAGTCCATCTTTGCCTGGGTGATTTCTGTGGTGTCCCCGGGCTTTTGAATGTTGAACTGCAAATACACGCCTTCGGTGGGCTGGATACGGATTACCAGCACGTTATGGGCCACATCCGGCCGGGGTCGGCGGAAGGTGACCACCACGTTCATCTCCCGGCTGCCCAGCTTTTTCCCGGTGCGGATGTAGAAGGGGGCGCCCCGCCAGCGGTCGTTATCAATGAACAGGCGCATGGCGATATAGGTATCCGTTTGGGAGTCGGGCTTTACCAGATCCTCCTGCTGATAGCCCTCGTACTGTCCCATGACCAGGGTATCTTCAATGGGGTCGACGCCCACCGGCCGCAGGGAACGCAAGACTTTCAGCTGCTCGGCGTGGCGGTCAGAACCGATGTAGTCGCTGGGACGCTCCATAGCTACAATGGATAGAATCTGGAACAAGTGGTTTTGCACCATGTCCTTCATAGCGCCGGACTCGTCGTAGTACCCGCCCCGGGAGCCCACGCCGTTTTCCTCCAAAGCGGAGATCTGTACAGACTCAATAAAGCGGGCATCCCATAGGTTGGTGAAAATGGGGTTGGAGAAGCGGATGGTTTCAATGTTCCGGACCATTTCCTTGCCCAGGTAGTGGTCGATGCGGTAGATGTGTTCCGGCTGGAAAATGGTCTCCAGGCGGTGATTTAACTCCCGGGCCGCCTCCAGGGTCTCCCCAAAGGGCTTTTCCAAAATCACCTTGCCCATAGGGGCCCCGTCCACCCCGGCCAGGTTTTCCGCAATGACGCCGAAGAACCGGGGGGCTACCGCCAGATAGAAGATGAACTCCCGGATGTCCCGGCTCTGGAAATATTGATCCAATTTGGCGTAGGCGGCGCTGTCGGTAAAATCCATGCGGTAGTAGTCGATGCGCTTGGCAAAGCGCTGGAAGGCCCGGTCGGAATAAGGGAGCCGGGCAAACTTTTGTACCCAGGGCTTGGCCCGCTCCAAATATTGCTCCAGGGTGTAATCTCGGCGGCCGATGATGACGATCTCGTAGTCCAAGGATTCGGCGCCGGAGAGGCTGCCGTTGTACAGCGCCGGCAGCAGCTTGCGGAAGGTGAGGTCGCCGGTGCCGCCGAAAATAGTAAACGCTCTGATCATTGCTCCCGCCTCCAAATATGATGGAATGTGCCCGGCCGGTCAATGCGCTCGTAGGTGTGCGCCCCGAACAGATCCCGCTGGGCCTGAATCAGATTGGCGCCCACATGGGTGCCCCGGAAAGCGTCTAGATAGGCCAGGGCGTTGGACATGGCCGGCAGGGGCAGGCCCGCCTGGATGCCGGCAGCGGCCGCTGTCCGCAGACTCTGGTGATTCTTTGCAATCCGCTCCTGGAAGTAGCCGTCTAGAAGCAGGTTGCCAAGGGCGGGGTCACGCCGGAAGGCGGCGGTAATATCCCCTAAAAAGTCCGCCTGAATGATGCAGCCGGCCCGGAAGATGGAGGCAATCGCCCCCAGATCCAAATTCCAATCGTAGGTCTCTGAGGCATTTTTCATCAGGGCAAAGCCCTGGGCATAGGCCATGATCTTGGCGCAGTACAGCGCTTGCCGCACGGTCTCGGCAAAGGCGGCCTTGTCCGCTACCGGGGCCGGGGCGGGCATTTGCAGCAGGTCCTTTGCCGCTTTCCGAGTCTCCAGCTCGTTGGACATGACCCGGGCGTTGGCGGCGGCGGTAATCATGGAGATGTCCACTCCCTGGCGCAGGGCCTGGATGCTGGTCCACCGGCCAGTACCCTTTTGGGCGGCGCTGTCCAGAATATAGTCCACCAGTTCCCCCGGGCCAAAATCATCCGGCTCCTGGAAGATCTGGGCAGTGATCTGGATGAGGAAACTCTTTAGCTCCCCTTGATTCCACTGGTCAAACAGCTGGGCCAGCTCCCCATTGGAAAAGCCGCCCACATGCTTTAAAAGCAGATAGCTCTCGGCAATGAGCTGCATGTCGGCATACTCAATGCCGTTGTGGACCATTTTCACATAGTGGCCGGCCCCGTCCGGGCCGATGTAGGTGCAGCAGGGTTCCCCGTCGGCCTTGGCGGCCACCGCCTCCAAAATAGGCTGGATGGCAGCGTAGGCCTCCTTGTTGCCGCCGGGCATGATGGACGGCCCCCGGCGGGCGCCCTCTTCGCCCCCGGAGACGCCTACGCCAAAATAGACGAAGCCCTGTTCCTGAAGGGCCTGGCTGCGCCGCCGGGTGTCCTCGAAATAGGAGTTGCCGCCGTCCAAAATGATGTCCCCCTGCTCCAAAAGGGGGAGCAGTTGCTGGATCACCGCATCCACCGCCTGGCCGGCCTTGACCATGAGCATGACCCGGCGGGGGCGTTTGAGTGCAGCCACAAAGTCTGCAAGTTCATAATAGGGGTGGAGATTTTGGTGGGGGTGTGTCTCCACCAGTTTATCCGTAACAGCCCGGCTGCGGTTATACCCCGCCACCTGAAAGCCGTGGTCAGCCATGTTCAGGGCCAAGTTGCTGCCCATAACGGACAGACCGATGATACCAATGTCGCAATGCATATCTGTCATCCTTTCTGTTCTGTGTTCCAAACGATGCTTACCGCCTCGTCTATATCTGCGTGTCCGCAAAGTTCCCCAATACGCCCGGTATCCGGATCCCGGCGGAAACAGGCCAGGCCGCCGGCAAATCGGTTTGCTGCAACCACCCAGGCGCCATCAGGGGATAAAACCATGTCCCGGGGGTGCTTACCGCCGCTGGAAACCCGCTGAATCACTTGGGCGGCGCCGTCTCCGCATTGGAGCACCACGATTTGATCGGCGCCCCGGATGGAGACATAGAGGAACCGCTCGTCGGGAGAAAAGCGGATGGCCGCCGCCTCATCACAGGGGGAGAGGGCCTGCTCCAGTAAGGGCACTTGCCAAACGGGAGAGAAGGATCTGCCATCTGTGGCATCCAGGCAATACAAGGTGTTGTCTTTTTGCCCCAGCACATAAAGCTGGCGGTGGGCCTGATCAAATAGGCCGTGTCTTGGCCCGCTGCCTGAGGGCATGGGGATCTTCACCAGCGGGCTTAGGCTTTGCAGATCTAAAATATGTATCTGATCCTGCTCCAAACAGGGGACCAGGATACTGTCCCGATGGAATAGGATTTGGTGGCAACCGGCGCCCTGGCCGAGATCTGTGCGGGCCTGACATACCGGTTTGCCATTGGCAATATCATAGCGGCAGACGGTGCCAGTGTGGAAATCTGCCGTATAGGCCCAGCTGCCCAAGAGGGCAACATGGCAGCCGGGGGAGGGCTGATCTAGCACCTCTGCCTGGCTGATGACCTGTCCGTCTTTCATTTGGGCCACATATAGCCCGGAACCCGCCATGCGGCGGACGATAGAGGCAAGCGTTCCGCCTTGCCAGGCCAGATATTTTGAGTCTGGCACATCCAAGAAGGGCTGAACGGTTATCCTGCCGGAACGCCGGTGCAGGCTGAGCCGTCCAATCCCGTTGAAACGGCTGTTTTGATAGGTGCCTACATACCCAGTCCAATGTTCCATATTTTCTCCTCCT
>CAZXRD010000050.1:0-12228 GCA_964642465.1 uncultured Oscillospiraceae bacterium
CTGCTGATGCGGTTTGTGGAGAATCTCACCAAGTAAATAGGACATAGCAAAAGGAGCCAGGCGGTTATCCCGCCTGGCTCCTTTTATTTGGGGACGTAAGATGCGGATTCCCACGCACAAGTAGGCTGCAAATCGCAGCCTCCTTGTGCTCGCAATGACATATGGGGTAGCACAGTGGTTCCCCGCAGCCTAAACATTTCACCAAGCTTTGTCATTCCGAGGCGGCCCCACAGGGCCGCCGTGGGAATCCGTCTCCCCCGTCCCCTATCCGAGCAGAGCCCAGCCTGCGGGTCTGCGAGGAAAAGGACGAACGGCGTCAGAATGGCTGGGCACCGTTCCGTTTCCTGCAGAGGCTGAAAAATTCCGCTCCGCCAGGCCATTCTTCCTGGATTGAATCGAAACAAAAGGTTTCGATTCGAAGAGGAGCGACTCCCTTGTGGGCGGCGTTTCCCCGCCAGGGGGAACAGAGCTTAGCTGGGGAGTGAGCGACGAAAGCGGACTTTGCACCGACGCTGTGGCAATCCGCATTTCCTACATCCGCATATACAAAAGGACAGAGGGCCAGTGTGCACACACACTGGCCCTCTGCCATTCACAGATATTGGCGTTAATATCGGAAGGTGTCTTCAAAATGCAGGTAAGGTTCCGGCGGCTTTGGCTCCAAAGGCGGCAGGCTGTGGGGACTATACTGCCAATGGAAGGAGGTACCTTGCCCAGGGGGCTTGCCATAGGCAGAAAAAGAGCGCTCGGCAGCCAAAGCGCTGTCCATCTCCAGGCGGCGGCCGGCCGCATAGCGGACCCAGTCCGTGTCATAGGGGCAGCGGAAAATGTCATAGATGTGAAAATGCCACAGCTTCCACTGGCCGTCCTCCTTGATAAAGTCCACGCCGTATTTCTGCCAGACCCAGTCTGCCATATAGCGCTTGCCTTCAGGCGAGACCATGTCCAAGGTGACGCCGGAGACCTTAGCGGGATCTTTGCCTACGTCATCGTAGCCAAAGTCCCCGGCGTCCGTTTCGGTGCCGATGGAGATCCAAATGCCTTTGGCAGTTTGGCCGTCACCGGCGATCTCAATCATCTGGGTGGTGGTGGTAAACACACTCATCCGTCCGGGATAGTCCTTGGGGGAGCCGGCGTTCATAGCGGTGTCGTAGTACATCACGATGCCGGCGTCGGGGAAAGCCCCGTCAAAGTTCTCATAGATGCCGTAATACCGGTCCTCCATGGTGATGCCCACGTTGCCCTTGGCCCACATTTCCGCCAAAATCTCCTGGTTCATGCGGGCGGTGTAGTAGTATTGATATTTGCTCATCAAATTTTCAATGGCGCACCGATCCTCCAGGGCCTGCGTCTTTTTTTCCAAAGCCTCGATCCGACTGACAAGGGCTGTGATATTTGTATCCATTTTGACGCCCCCTTAGTTTAAAAACTTGATGCATGTGCAGCTGGGGATGTGGATTTTGTTGCAGCTTATCCAGCGCTTGTTTACATAATCCACTTCAAACAGCTCCACTTCATCGGAAAATCGCAGGCTGACCAGTACATATTTCCCATCAGGCGTGAACTCCAGATCCCAGGGGAATACGCCGTGGATTTCCACACTGTCGATCTTGGTGAGCAGGCCCGTGGCCGGATCGACGGAAAAACCGCCCAGGTTATTTAGCTTCGGATTTCGATTGGTGACATATAGCAATTCACCGTTGGGACTGCGTTTGATGCCGGCGGTCTCGATGTGCCGATCGGAAAAACCGACGGGCGCTGTGCTGATCCGTTGTATTTGCCGCAGCACGGCAGGATCCTCCGGCAGGTAGGCAAAGACAAACACTTCGCCCCCGGCCTCTGTGGAGACATATATGTACCGGCCGTCTGCAGAAAAAGCCGCCTGGCGGGGCCGGCCTGGGACAGGCACCTCTGCCAGCAGATGATAGTCGCCGCTGGCTGTCTCATACAGGAAGATGGCGTCCAGGCCCACGTCTGTAGCCAAAAGGTATCTCCCGTCCGGCGTGACATATACGCTATGGACAGAAGGGTGGTGCATACCCGGCCGAACCGGGTGCTGCAGAATGTGGCTGGCCGGGGCCAGGCTGCCGTCAGCGTTCACCGGGTTGACGGTGACAGTTCCAGCCATATAGCTGGAACTGTACACATGCTTCCGCCCTTTATCCACAAAGATAAAATTGTTTAGCTGGCCGCCAATGGGCTGGGTGTTGAGATAGGTAAGATGCCCGTCCGCCTCGATGCGGTAAGCGCTGGCTGCAGAGGTGGCGGCGCCCTGGTAGTAGATGACCTCCATACTGGCGTATAGGAATTGCTGATCCTGGGAAATCGCCAAATAGTCGGCATTGGCCGCTTGTATGGTGCTGAGGATTTGTATGTCTCTAGTTTCGCCGTTCAGTGCAATTTGGTAAATCCCCTGGCTCCCATGGGTGGAACAGGTGCCCAAATAGCCCCGATAAATTGTATTGGCCACTGGCTCACCTCCTATGTTCGGCGAAATGCCTTAGTCTTGAATGGATCGGGTGGCCGCCAGGTCGGCGTGCACTTTATCCATAGTCTTTTGATCGAGTTTGTAGAAGGAGATGATGATAATGGCGATGGCGGCAGGGATGATGGCAAACAGGCCATAGGACCAGTAGACGCTCTGCCCTACGCTGGCCGCCTGGACCTGGGCGTAGGAGTCAAAGTTGGCGATGTCCAGCACGATACCGGCGCTATAGTTGGATATGGCCTGGCCGCATTTTAAGGCGAACAGAGCGACAGAGAAGATAAAGCCCGGTGCCCGGATGCCGGTCTTCCACTCGCCGTACTCAGCGGCGTCCGGCATGGCGCCCCAAACCACGGCGTTGATAAACGAGATGCACAGGCCGCAGAGAATGGTGGCAACGTAAATGAGCACCATGTTCTTCTGGGCAATCAAATAGCAGACGCCGCCCAGGAGCAACCACAGGTTCCCCAGGATAAACATCTTTTTCCGGCCCAGCTTCTTGGTGAGGAAGGGGACAAAGAAGAGGCCCACCAGAGGAACGGCAAACATCACAGTGAGAATGGAGCCCATCAGCTCCATATTCCCCAGATAGTACTCGGCATAGTAAGCGGTGATAGCGCTTCTGAAGGAGGTGCCGATGGTGGAAAACAGGAACATACCGGCGATAAGCAGGGCGGGCTTGCAGCTGAAAAGACATTTGAAGGAGTCTTTCATCTTGACGGGTTCGCTCTTCACCGCCACGTGCTCCTTGGTGCCCAGGAAGGAGATGAGCACGCAGACACCCGTGACGATGGCGACGATGACAGCGGCGCCGAAGTAGCCGCCGGCGTCTGCCGTGTCCCCGGCAGAGAAGGCCATAATCAGGCCGATTGCCACGGCGTTGATGATGGTGGCGCCCAGGTTAGCGCCGTAATCCCGGAAGGTACCCAGCACGGCCCGGCCATCAGAATCCTCTGTCATCACGTTGGAGAGGGTACCGTAGGGAACTTGGCCATAGGTGAAAGACATACCATACAAGATGTAAAAGCCGCCGGCGATCAAAATGCGGACCGCCATGGGCATGGAAGATGTATTGGCGAACATCACCACAATGGAAACGCAGAGCGGCACAATGCTCTTGAGGATGTAGGGACGGTATTTGCCCCACTTGGTCTGTTTGCCCCGGTCGGCAATCATGCCCATCAGCGGGTCGTTGATGGCGTCCCACAGAATGGAAATCAACAGGATGGTGCCGGCGACGCCGGGGTCAATGTGCAAGATGTTGGTCATGAACACCAAAAAATAGGACCGGATAAAGTTCTGCGCTACGTCTGTACCGAAATTTCCAAAGAAAAACGATATTTTTTCTCTTAACGGTAACTTCTTCTCCATTTCTAACATCCCTTCATAAAAAATTTTGGAAATTTATGACGGTGTCTGAATGCCTATTTCACACCCCCTCTTTTGAAACCTATAGAACCTCCCAAAGCATCATTTGGCAGTAAAAGAGCTTTTTGCAGCCGCAGCCGGTTTCCCCCGTGTAGGTGAGCGGGGCCGTGCCGTCCACACTTACGCTGCTGTCTATGCGTACTCGCCCATTTTCCACAATCCCTTGCAGGGAGGAGAGCTGCAGCACCACATCCGACCAGTGTTTGGTGGCGGCGCAGTCTGCATCCCGGGAGGGGAATTGCAGCGTATACTGGTCAAAACCGCCTAATCCAGCTACAATGACGCCATTTTGAATGTTTTCCCGGTCGACAGTGTCCTGTATAACGGGCAGGATATCCTCCCCAGTGTGAAGGAGCAAATTGAACTGCCGGCCCAGGGTTCCAGAACGATATTGCACAATCCATACCGCCTATCTATAAGCTATATAATTTCTGCGATCACAATGACAAAGTCATGAAGCACCGTGCAGCCCTCGTGAATATGTATGGTCCAGGACTCTGTAGGGTTGCCGATGACCCCGTGGAGATGGGTTACCCGCATTCCGTCCGGCTTCTGCTCAATAAAGCCGGAGACGCCGCTCAGGCAAAAGGGGCTGTCCAGGATGGCCCGGGGGACGTCCTTGTAGCTGCCGTCCGCTTGTTTGACGGCAAAATGGGTGTGGCAGTCTATAATGCTGCCGCAGCCGGCGAGAAATACGGCGTTTTGGAGCCCTTCGCTTTGAATCAGGGTATCGATGGAGCCCAAAATGTCCTCCCCAGGGGAGAGTTTTAACGTAAAGATCTTACCCATTTGAACGCAATCACATTTGCTCATATTTCATCTCCTTCCCATGTGTACATATGCGAACAAGTGTTTGTGCATATTAGACAATTTTTCCAAAACATCTATTTAATTTTAGTTTACTATTGCAAAATCCAAAAGTAAAATATATAATGGTTCACAGAAGTATACCATCAACGACATAGAGAAAAGTTTCAAAAAGGCGGTGGATAGGGTGGAATTGGCGCAATTGCTCTATTTTCGTGAAGTTGTTCTGGAAAAAAATATCAGCCGGGCCGCCTGCAAGCTATACATCAGCCAGCCGGCCCTGAGCCGGGCCATAGCCCGCTTGGAACAGGATATCGGAACCGACCTGGTGGAGCGGCACGGCAATAAAATTGTCATTACGGATGCGGGAAAGCGCTTTGCAGAGCGCATTGATCGGGCGCTGCGGGAGATTGATTTGGGGATCATGGAAGCCCGGCGGATCTCCAATGAGCATGTCCCCATCGCCAGCATCGCCTACACCACTTTGTCCGCAGTGGATATGCTCCGGGAATTTCTAAATAACCGGGAGCATGCCAAAGTGACAACGGCCCTGGCCTCCAATGAGGATGTGCGGAAAATGGTTCTGAAGCGGGAGGCGGACTTCGGCATTGTATGGGGCGAGATGGCCGGGTCCCATTTAATTTGCCAGACTGTGATGCGTGGCAAGCTCTTCGCCTTGATCCATCGGGAAAATCCCCTGTCGCAAAGGAGCGAGATCAGCCTCCACGATCTGCGGGACGAGCGGGTGATCTGCGGAAGAATTGGCCTCACAAAGGATGTGGTGTCCCAGTTTTTTGAGGCGGAGGGGATCCCAGCCCATATATCGGACATCCTAGCCGGACAGGACCGGGATATGTTTGCGGACATCGCCAAGGACAACATTGGCATTTGCTTCGTGGTGTTGTTAGAGGATCTGGATAACCGTCTGGGGGCCCTGGAAAACATCCGGTGCGTGCTGGTGAAAGACGTGCCGGAAGTCAAGCTCTGCATGATCCGCCGGGATGACGCCTATTTTACGGAGGACATGCAGCAGCTGTATGACTATGCGGCGGCCTTTTTCCAGCGTAACGAGGAAAGCGCCCAACGGGAGCAAGGTATAACCATATAAAAAAGGCAGCAGCAAAGGATCCGTTGCTGCTGCCTTTTTATATATATTTGTTATGAATATGAAGAAAATTACGCTATTTTTTATAACCTGCGGTGTTAGACCGGAAGATCCGGCCCGGAGTCCAAGAGCTCCAGGAGGACGATAAAGCTCTCGTCGTTTAGGATCTCATAATACCATCCGTTGGGGGAACCGATGGTCCGTACATAGCTGTTGTCCCGAGAGGTGCGCAAATATATGTCATAGTGCGTATCTCCGCACCACAGGGACAGGTGATACTCCCGATCCGACCCGAGAAAGGAGTATCGAAATTCCGGGAACCGCCTAGCCTGCAGCAGGGGCAGGCACTGCGCCAAGCGTTCCAAATCCATGCTCTCCGTGATATTTATGTCTCTCGTATCTACAGTGAGAATCACCTGCATGCTTGACAGCTCAATTTCCCGCCAGTCTTTGATAATGGTCCTAGGGGTGAACAGCAAAACGGTGAGAGATACGAGAAGGCCAAGAATGAGGAGAACCAGCCCCACGATCTTAGCAATTCTCTTAGGGTTTCGTCTTTTCTCCACAGGCGTCCTCCTCCTTTGGCTTTGTTTTGAGCAAAACACTCTGTCCAATGTAAATTAGAAAACAAATGTAGTCTTTCCGCATCGCCAAGAGCACCCCTCGGAAAGCGGAGAATTGCACCATTGGTATGCCGTTGCCCAAGGAGAAGAAAAATGTTCCGATTGACATATTGTGTGTGGTTCTCTATGAGTTTCGAAATCACGACCTGTCCTCGTAGCACTGTTGTAATAATATTGAAAGGAGTCTATTTCGTTGATTGTGACTTTTTGGCTATGTAAGCCAAGATGCCATTCATCGCCGATCTCTCTATATGTCCATTGCAATACTTTATCATACTTTAACTTTACTTGTAAAGTATCGGAATAATGTCCGGTTGCCCAGGAATTTCCATATAAATTGACGAAAGCTTGAAACAGGGAGATTCCAGACGAGATAAAATTAACGTAAATACTTGCGTACGATCCGGCTATTAATGCTACATTAACAACAAACTCTGCTATATCCGCTGTTGAGATGCCTTTAGATATATCTTCATAATCTGTATTTATGTTCCAATAATAAAGATAATCACTTTTCATCCTGGCGCCATTGTATGTGGTATATGCCGTCGAATCCACATTAGACGATAACAGGGAAGAGGAAAATAGTGTTGCGGGTAGATCCGTAATGCCATTAGCTACCGCTTGTTCATATTGTGTATAAAAATGCTGTTTAATTTCCTCCTCAATGTTGTCGTTGGCTAAAACGGCGTCAATATCGTCTGCATCCGCTATATTGATGTCCAATTTACCGACTGGTATAGCCTCTTCCCCGCTTTGCGTTTCCATTAGCATGGCATAGCAGTTGTCTGCGGATTTCACGATTCCTTCATAAGGGGTGGCGATAGTGTACTCTTTTAATGCATATGCGTCCGTGCCGGCGTGGTATACGGGGAGAAGATTATCTAAGTATTGCTGGTATAAGCCTTGTGCGAGAGCGGTTGGTCCTATCGCTTGAAAGATGACGATTACCAAGATTAGACTGAAGATTTTTACTAGCTTCTTTTTCATACATATTGCTCCTTTCTAAATCAAAACCTGCGTCTCTGTCTGCATGAACTGCGGATCGGTGCGGGGATTGGGAAAGGGGCGTATGGCAAGGAGAAATTTAAAAGATTTCCAAAATTTCTCTTGCTACATATAACATATACTACTTTATAGGAAATGTCAATTAATAAATTTTTGAAATCAATTATAAAATTGGTGAAAATGACGAATCTGGATCCCCATAAAAAAGGGAGCGCTGCAAATTTGATTTGCAGCGCTCCCTTTGATCCGACAGACCATTAATCTTCTGCAGACGGATCTGCGGCAGAGGCCTGGGCGGCGTCTTCCGCCGCAATCTCGGCCAAAATTTTCAGGTCGGACTTCTCCGTAAAGTGCAATTTTTCGTACATATCCGGCCGGCGGGCACGGGTGCGCAGGATAGATTGCTTCCGCCGCCACTTGGCAATGTTGGCGTGGTGGCCGGAGAGGAGGATCTCCGGCACATGGCGGCCCTCCCAAACTTCCGGCCGGGAGTACTGGGGCGCTTCCAAAAGGCCGTCCCAGTGGCTCTCGTTGGTATAGCACTCGGCGTCCGGGAGCACGCCCGGGACCAAGCGGCACACGGCGTCCGCCAGGGCCATGGCAGGGATCTCCCCGCCGGTGAGGACAAAGTCGCCCATGGAGATCTCCTCATCCACACAGGCTTCTATAAACCGCTCGTCCACGCCCTCATAATGGCCGCAGACCAGAATCAACCGGTCGTAATCCCGCTGGAGCCGTTTGGCGTCCTCCTGGCAAAAGACCTTGCCGGCGGGGGACATATAAATGGTGTGCACCCGATAGCCGGCCTCTTTACAGATATGGGCCCAGCAGTCGTGGAGGGGCTGGGCCTGCATCACGCAGCCCCGGCCGCCGCCATAGGGGTAGTCGTCCACCTGTTTTTGCTTGTTTGTGGTGTAGTCCCGGATCTGGTGGCACTCAATGCGGATATAGCCCCGCTCCTGGGCCCGGCCCAGGATGCTCTCGCAGAGCACGTCACCTACCGTATCGGGGAAAAGGGTCATGATGTCAATGCGCATGCAGCCTCCAAAGCCGCAGAAAGCGGCCGCCGCATTTGCGGCTGCGGCGTGCCGAGTTTGGCCCCAGGGGCCTACATCCCCTCAATGAGCCGGAGCCGGAGATAGCCGGCGTCCACATTGGTTTCCAGGACAAACTCCGGAACGGCGGGAACCAGATGCTCTTTCTCCCCGGAGATCACATAGACCCGGCCGGCAGGCAGCTCCAGTACGTCTGTCAAGGTGCCGAGGATCCTGTCTGTGTCCCCGTCCAAGGCCTTTGCCCCGATGATGTCTTGGAGGAAGAACTCCCCAGGCTCCAGCTGGACATCGTCCCGGTTGATGTAGATCAGCTTGTTTTTCAGGCGCATGGCCTGGTTGACGTCCTCAATGCCCTCTAGGGCCGCCAGGACAAACTGCTTGTGGGGCCGGGGGTGTTTCAGTGCCAGCGGTTTTTCATCAATATAGACCCGGTCAAATCCGCAGAGGAAGTCCGGCCCGTTGGCCCAGGGCTGAATCTTCACCTCGCCCCGGATGCCGTGGGTGTTGAGGATTTTGCCCGCCTCCAGAAATTGTTTTTTCATACTGTGTCCCTCACAGAGGAAACGGGGCTGCACCTGGCAGCCCCGTTTTTCCCTTAATCTACGATCTCTACAGAGACCTTTTTGCCGTTGCGCTGCGCCAAAGAGCGGATGAGGACCCGAATCTCCTTGGCAATACGGCCCTGGCGGCCGATGACCTTGCCCATGTCGCTTTCCGCCACATGGAGCTCCAACACCGTTTCCCCGTCTTCCTCCCGCTCAGTGACCGAGACCTGGTCCGGGTATTCCACCAGATTTTGCGCTACATAGAGTAAAAGATCTTTCATCGTTCCGCTCCTTAGAGGACGCCAGCTTTTTTCAGCAGGGCCTTCACCGTATCTGTGGGCTGTGCGCCAGTCTTGATCCAGCTCAGGGCACGCTCACCATCCACCTTGATCTCGGCGGGCTCGGTGAGGGGGTTGTATGTGCCGATCTCTTCAATGAAGCGGCCGTCCCGAGGGCTGCGGGAATCGGCAACCACGATCCGGTAGAAAGGCGCCTTCTTGGCACCCATGCGGCGCAGTCTGATCTTAACCATTATATATTCACCTCCAAATTCAATTTGATGTAAAGCAAAATTACTTTATACACAACCGCAAATGCGGCAAGTGCAAGCTAAAATCCGAAAAGGCCTTTTCCTTTACGCATACGGCGGCCCAATTTACCGCCGGACATCTGCTTGGCCATGGTCTGCATCATCTCAAACTGTTTTAACAGGCGGTTAACGTCCACGACCTGGGTGCCGCTGCCGGCGGCAATGCGCTTTTTCCGGCTGCTGTTCAGCACCGAGGGGTTATCCCGCTCATACGGGGTCATGGAGAGGATGATGGCCTCGGTCTTGGCCATGGCGCCTTCATCTATGTTGGCGCCGGAAAGGGCTTTTTTATCCACGCCGGGGAGCATCCCGGCAATATCGGACAGGGAACCCATGGATTTCAGGGAACCCAGCTGTTCGTAAAAGTCCGTGAGCGTGAATTTGTTTTGTTTCAGCTTTTTAGAGAGCTCCGCCGCTTTTTTCTCGTCGAAGTTCTGCTCCGCCTTTTCAATGAGGGTGAGCACATCCCCCATGCCCAAAATCCGGGAGGCCATACGCTCTGGGTGGAAGAGCTCGATGTTGTCCAGCTTTTCTCCGGTGCCCACGAACTTGATGGGCTTGCCGGTGACGGCCCGGACAGACAGGGCGGCGCCGCCTCGGGCGTCACCGTCCAGCTTGGTGAGGAAAATGCCGTCAATGCCCAGCGCCTCATCAAAGGCGGCGGCGGCGTTTACTGCATCTTGGCCGGTCATAGCGTCCACCACCAGCAAAATCTCGGCGGGCTGAACAGCGGCCTTGATATTCTTTAGCTCGGTCATAAGCGTCTCGTCAATATGGAGCCGGCCGGCGGTGTCTAGAAACACCAGGTCATTGCCATGTTTCTTGGCGTGCTCCACAGCTGCCTTGGCCACCTCCACCGGGTCGGTCTGGCCCATTTGGAATACGGGCAGGCCCAGCTGCTTGCCCACCGTCTCCAACTGCTGAATAGCAGCGGGCCGGTAGATATCACAGGCCACTAGCAAGGGACGCTTGCCGTTGTGCTTTTTCATATAGGCAGCCAGTTTGGCGCCGTTGGTGGTTTTACCAGCGCCTTGCAGGCCCACCAGCATGACGATGGAGGGGGATTTAGAGGAAATGTTGATTTTCACATTCTCGCTGCCCATCAGGGCGGTGAGTTCCTCGTTGACAATCTTGATGACCATCTGGGCAGGGGTGAGGCTCTCCAGCACGTCGGCCCCGGTAGCCCGCTCGCTGACCTTGGCTACAAAATCTTTTACGACTTTGTAACTCACGTCCGCTTCCAGAAGGGCCAGGCGCACCTCCCGCATAGCCTCCTTTACATCGCCGGCGGAAAGGCGGCCCTTGCCACGGAGTTTTTTAAATGTGGCAGAGAGTTTTTCCGATAAACTTTCAAATGCCATGGTTTCAGCCTTTCATATAGGGAATCCGTTCTTTAATCTGCATAGCCAGCTCCTGAAGCCGGCCGCTTTTGAAGCGGGCCTGATTCAGGGCCAGAATTTCATCGGCATAGCCATTGATCAAATCCAGATCCGACTGCAGCTCCGAATACCGGCGGAGAATGCCGGTCTTGTCTTCCATCTCGGTAAGCAGCGCCTCCGCCCGGAGGATATTGTCCCGGACACCTTGGCGGCTGATGCCTTCGTTTTCGGCGATCTCCGAAAGGGAAAAGTCTTCATTGTAATAGAGGTCAAAATAATGGCGCTGCTTCTCCGTGAGCAGGTCCCCAAAAAAGTCAAACAGCATGGTCATATAGAGCTTCTTGTTCTCCATGGGAAAAGCCGCCTCCTCTATATCGTAGATATTTGTAAAGCCCAAAAACTTTACGAAAAACAGTGTACAGGAATTTAAATTTTTTGTCAAGCATTTCTGCAGAAAACGTAAAGCATTTTTCCTTGTCAGGGATAAAAAGGGTATATTCCGGAGTGGAGATGCAGAAAATAGCTTTAAAAACCGTAAAAGGAGTAGATCTATGTCAGCCAACAAGATCCGGCTTTTTATTGATATAGAACGTCTGCCGCACTATGCGGAAAACGTGGGGAAGACAATCCAGAACGCTGGCAAAGTATCCAGCAGGAGACTGGCCAAATCCGTATTGGAAGACCTGAAACGCATCCGAGTGACACATGATAGTCTTAGCCGGCACTGTGGAACGACAGGGCAGACGCCTGCCTATGCGGAGTGGCTGCTGGACAACTGGTATATTGCTCAGCGGGAGGGAAAGGAGGCCTATGCGCAGCTGCGTCGAGGTGGTAAGATTAGCTGTTGTGCAGAAGGAAGGAAACCGGCAGTGCTGCAAGTCCTTTGCCGGGCCCTGCTTCGGTCCGGGGACAATCAGCTGACGCCGGAGCGAATGGAAATTTTCCTTACCCATTTTCAAAAGGGCGGACAGCTCAGCCAAAAGGAGCTGTCCCTGTTTATCCCTGCCCTGAAGGCGGCGCTGATCGAGGCGTTGGCGGATGTCTGCCAGACGGCGGAAGAAAAGGGGAATGGGGCGGCGGCCCAGCTGGCGGAGGCTATGGAACACATTTTTACATCTTTGCGGCTCCTGGCCAATTTAGATCCCACGGAACTCTTGGAGCGGGCCAACCCGGTGGAGCAGATCTTGCGGCAGGACCCGGCCGG
>CAZXRD010000051.1:0-11704 GCA_964642465.1 uncultured Oscillospiraceae bacterium
AGGACTGGCGTCAATTTCATGCATTTGCACAAAAAATCCCCTTCCATTTTTGGAAGGGGATTTTTTACTACTCTGCTTCGTTTAACGCTTTTGCTTCCGCAATAATTTTTTCTTGGTTCTGTGCCGGGCACTCTTCATAACGCACAAATTCAAAAGTGAAGGAACCACGGCCCTGGGTCATAGAACGCAAGTCGATTGCATAGGCGCCCATTTCGCCCATGGGGACTTCCGCCTCCACAATCTGCTTGCCGCCCGGGGCAGGTGTCATACCCAAAACACGGCCACGGCGCTTGTTGAGATCGCCGATCACATCGCCCATATAGCTGTCCGGAATGGTCACTTTCAGAGAACCAATCGGCTCCAGCAATACGGGATTGGCCTGGGGCAGTCCCTCTTTATAGGCCAGCTGCGCCGCTGTCTTAAAGGCCATTTCCGAAGAGTCCACAGGATGATAAGATCCATCTACCAAGGTGGCTTTCAAATTTACCACTGGGTATCCGGCAAGAACACCATGGGCCACGCTGTCCCGCAGACCCTTTTCGACAGCTGGGAAGAAGTTTTTCGGCACGCTACCGCCGAAGATCCGCTCTTCGAAGACCAGATCTTCCTGATCACCGGGCTCAAATTCAATAACTACATCGCCAAACTGCCCATGGCCGCCGGACTGTTTCTTGTGCCGGCCACGAACCTGCACTTTTTTGCGGATTTTTTCCCGATATGCCACACGGGCCGGGGACAGTTCTGCCTCTACGCCAAACCGGCTCTTTAACCGAGAAACAATTACATCCAGCTGGATATCGCCGGCGCCGGAGATCACAACCTGATGGGTCTCTTGGTTGTTGGTGACGCTGAAGGAGGGGTCTTCTTCCCCAAGGCGGGTCAGGCCAGCGGCAATCTTATCCTCCTGCCCTTTTGTCTTAGGCGCAATCGCCATGGAATAGCAGGGTACAGGGAAAGGAATCGGCGGCAGGGCAACCACCCGCTTGCTGTCACAAAGGGTGTCCCCCGTTTTGGTTTCATTGAGCTTCGCAATGGCGCCGATATCGCCGCAGCCAATCTCTTGCACTTCCGTATTCTTCTTACCCTTCATAATATAAATGTGGCCGACTTTTTCATTGCCGCCTGTGCGGGCATTGACCAAAGTCATATCCGGAGTAACCTTCCCCGCAACCACTTTAAAGAAGGAGTATTTGCCATACTGGTCGGAAATGGTCTTATACACATAGGCACAAGTTGGCCCATTGGGATCTACAGCCACTTCTACCTTCTCCCCGTCGGCATTGGTGCCTTTGCGTACATTGCCGTCCATAGGATTGGGGAACAGGCTGACAATGCTGTCCAAAAGGGCCTGGGGACCCAAGCCGGTGACGCTGCTCCCGCAGAACACAGGGACCAAGGATAGCTCACGCACACCGGTCCGCAGGCCGTTTACAACCTCTTCTGGCGTAAAAGGCTCACCGGAAAAATATTTTTCCATATATTCTTCGCTGGTTTCTGCTACGCTTTCGCAGAGCTTGTCATAGAGTTCCTCCAGCACACTGGTCTTATCTTCCGGAATGGGAATCTCTGTTGTTTTCCCGCCCTGCATATTGAAGGCTTTTCTGTGGAGCACGTCAATAATGCCAACCACTTTCTTGTCTGCATCCCAAATGGGTGCAATAATCGGGCATACGGTGTTCCCAAACTTCTCCCGCAGAGCGTCAAATGCAGCATTATAGTCGCTGTTTTCCTCGTCTACTTTGGAAATATAAATGGCACGAGGCATATTCCGTTCCTGCAGGTACTCCCAGGCTTTTTCTGTGCCTACGCTCATACCGCCTTTGGCACTGCAGACAATAACGCCGGCATCGGCCACACACAGGGCCTCCATCACTTCACCGGCAAAATCATAATATCCCGGGGTGTCCAGCACGTTGATTTTGCACTTCTTATATTCAACAGGGACGGTGGTCAACGAGATGGAGATCTGCCGCTTAATCTCCTCAGGGTCATAATCGCACACGGTGTTGCCGTCTGCAATCTTACCGAGGCGGTCAGTCCCGCCGGTAAGAAACAGCATACTTTCCACTAGAGAAGTCTTCCCGTTGCCTCCGTGCCCTAGAAAGCAGACATTACGAATGTCGTTAATTGCGTAGCCCATAATCAGAAATCCCCTTCCTTTACTTAAGCTTGGTACAGAAGAAATTATACAACAGCCTCTAGTGAATTACAATAAAATTTTATTAGGATTTTATTTTTTATTGTTCTATTCGTCAATACCGATTAATCTCTCCCGACAAAAGCAGGATTGGCACAAGCCAAAGAGCAGAGTATATCAAGATGTTAGAATTGGTCACAGAGCCAAAGGCACCTGCCCAGCACATATAAAACATGAGCAGAAGGCCCAGCACGGCGCCTATCACCGAGATCCATGTATTGACCTTGGCCACCTGATAGAAACGCAGGCCGCCGGTCACCGTTTCTGACAGCGGGGCCAGCCCTTCCCTGCACAGGACAGCCAAGGTACGCCCACTCGGTTCTTTCCCGCCAGACAGCGCATAGCGCTCTTCTACCGAGGGAAATTCCATATCGTCGCTCTCAAACTTGAATTTTTGCTTGAGCATCAGCGGTGTGATATTAAAATCCCGTACCGCAAATACTTTTGCAATCTTAGCGCCTAACAGCCGCACCAAGGCATGGCGCACAGAATTTACAGGCGTATAATTGATGGAGAAAACCCCTGCCAATTCCCCGTTGAGCGCTGTAAACACTGCATTTTTTACATTTAGATTGCTGGGCACACGAATCCCCATTAAGTTCATAAAGCCCGAGGAGCCAACCAATACCTGGTCCATTTTGATCATGGCGCCCAAGCCGCCCCCCTCATAACAGGAGAAATCTTCTACTGGCAAAATTGCACAGCCCTGAGAAGACATCAGCTCGGAAAAGACCTTTTCCAACTCTGAGCCGGAATAGGCGATTAGGCTGCCTGTATAGGCAATCACTTTGGAGGTTGCATGGCCGGCGTAAATTTTCACCCCATTGATGGCCAAGCTGCCGTCCGGGAATAAATCGCTGTCTGTAATCACAACGGCAGAAGCGTCATGGACGTCACAGGCGCCGCTCCACCCAGCGATCGCTGCGCCGGACTTCATTAGGCGTTTTGCCAAATAAGAAAATGGCAATCCATAAGCCAGCAGGCAGGAGAACGAAGCGCCGATAGCCAGCATGCTGGAAAACGCATGGGAAAACGCCCACATGTCTCCGTGGATAATGCCACAGAGCAAAGCAAACACCAAGGCGGCAATAATCATCAGCGGAGCCGCATAGGAAAAAATCTGTTCTGCGCAGTCCAGTTCCTCCGCTTTTGTAATAAACCGGCGGATCTCCCCCTGGCTCTTTTCCAAGCGGGCGCTGCCATCCTCCTGATTACGCTCCAATGTCACAACACTGGGATTGGCAGCTGCCGCTGCCGTCCGGAAGGTCAACTTATAGGCATTTCGTTTGACCTTGGTACCAATGGTGGCAAAGGTCAAAGCAAAGGAGACGACCGCCCCAAAAGGCGCCCAGCCCATTGTATTGCCGGAAATCATCAAGCAAACACTGTCAATCACGGCTGCAATGGCGGCCACCACCACCAACGTTTCTGCACCTATTTGTGCCTTGGCAATATCCCGCAGGCCGATGGTTACCACTGTAATATTACAGAACATGCAAAGCAGCAGGAAAATTAAAGACACACCGCTGAGCACAGTGCCATTGTCCCGCAAAAAAGCGGGCAGCGGCCAACTAAGCTCATAGGCTAATGCCATATAAGCGCTGATTACACTGATCAAAAAGCCGAGCAGGCTGCGGCTGCGCAGAGAACGGATTTTTGCCCCATACAAATTAGAGGTCTCAATCAGCCCCAGTTCATCCGGCTCTTCATCCAGCCAGGCTTCCGCATCTTCCCCATCTGCTTCTTCCAGATCCACGTCATCGTCTTCTTGCCGGGGGGCAAAAATGCGGCTAAAGAAGCCAAGATGTTCTGTTTCATCTGCATCTTCTTCCTCGGCTTCCGGCGCCTGCTCTATTGTTTGCTGCACTTGATCCCCATAGCGATCTACGGCGTCTTGCGCCGCATAGCGGTCTGCTGCATGCTTTTGGCGCCTGCGGCTTGGCCGCTGCTTTGGTTCCTCCTTCTCCTCGCTATAATCGCTATAGAAATAAGACGGCACATCGTCAATTTCATGAACTCGCCGCACGTCCGGCGTTTCAAAGTTTTCGTCCTCGGATAGAAGATAACCGCTCTCCTGGGAAACGCCGTCTAGAAAGGACTCCTGGACATATTCCTCCTGCTGCGCAGCCTCCCACCGTTTTTCCGGCCGGATATAGGGCATGGGGGCAACTTTGGGCTTGGCTGCCTGTTCCGGCTCCTCTGCTGCTATTGCAGGCTCGGTAGGTTGCTCTTGTTGCCGGCGGTCTCTATGGTGGCCATGATGCCGGCCATGCGTATGGGGCATTTCCACTTCCGGATTGGCCGCATACTGCGGTATTTCCTGCGCATCTGACAACGGCGCTTCTGCATCCCCTTCTTCTACCCATGTGCCAGGGACTTCTTGGGCAGAGGCATCTGCCAGCTGATCGCCAGAATCCTGACGATCAGAAGAAAATTCCCGCAAAATATCCTCCAGATCATATTCCTCATTCTGATCTGGCGCATTCTCCCATAATTCTGGATTGAAATCGTCAAAAAAATCTTTTGCCATATTCCGCTAACTCCTTGTCTTTCCCTACCTGCGACTGCGCAATACCTCGTACAGGACCACCGCCGCTGAGGCCGATGCATTTAGGGAACTCACTTTTCCTCGCATAGGAATACGCACTTTATAATCACAATTTTCAGCCACCAGGCGGCTCATGCCGTCCCCCTCTGATCCAATGACAATAGCTGCGGGACAGGAGAAATCCGTTTCCCACAACTGGCTCTCCCCATCCGCCGCCGTGCCAAAAATCCAGAGGCCCGCCTTTTTCAGCTCCTTAATCGTAGCCGTCATATTGGCCACCCGGGCTACCGCCATATGTTCTACCGCACCGGCAGAGGTCTTTTCCACAATGGGAGTGATGCCAGCGCTGCGTCTTTTGGGGACAACCACGCCATGGGCCCCTACTGCTTCCGCTGTACGGATAATGGCGCCCAAATTGTGGAGGTCGGAAATTTCATCACAGAGGACAACAAAGGGCTTTTCTCCCCGGCTGGCTGCAATATCCAAGATATCCGCCACCGTCACATAAGCCTTTACCGCTGCCAGGGCAATCACACCTTGGTGGGCATGGGTGACGCTCATATGGTCCAGCTTTCGCCGGTCGGCGTCCACCACCACAATCCCCATGTCCCTGGCCTTGGCTGCAATATGGCGAAGCGTTGCGTCTGTTTCTCCTTTGGCTATGTAGATCTTGTCCATGGCCCGGCCAGAACGCAGGGCCTCGATCACCGCATTGCGGCCCTCAATGACCCCTTCTTCCCGCCACGCTTGCCGGTTTTCCTGCATGTTGGGCATGATTAATCCCCCGTTTTCTCTTCTTGTTTCCCGATTTTCACGGCAACTGCTGTAATGGCGAACACCACCCAGAATGTAAACATGACCCTTGGATAATACCAGGTGTATTCTGCTATAGACATAACTGCCAGGCCGCACATGGCGGAAACGCCGGCAATCAAAATGTTCCTGGTTTCCCGGTTACAACGGCGCCGGGTGACTGTCTTAATGCCCTGTTTGATATTCCCAAACCACATGGCAATAAAGGCAAATGCACCGCCGATCCCCAGCTCTGCCCACATTTGAATATAATTGTTGTGGGCGTGAAGGGGAAAATAGCCGTTGGACATGGTGGGATATGTTCGAATCACTTCATAAACCGCATCGCTGCCTAAACCCGTACCAATCAGCCACCGGTCTTTTAGCATGCGGAAAAAGGCCTCATAAATCTGGAAACGATAGCTGGTAGAACTGTCTTCCATGTTGCCGATGGTGAGAATGCGGTTGATGATACTTTGCGGCAAAAATGGCAAAGCCACAAGCGCCAACAAGATCAATACAGGGATTGCCCGCCAGTTGGTTAAGAGCACAAACACAAAAACCGCAACAGCCAGGCTGATCCACCCGGAGCGGGAATAGGTCATCAGCATGGCCACTAAGGCCAAGCAAAACCCGCCGGCAAAACACAACTTGCCCCATTTGTTCTTGCAATTTAAGAACATGGCGGCAAAAAACGGCATGGTAAGCAGCAAAATCTCTGCGAAGTTATTGGCGTTATCAAAGGTGCTGTAGACACGGCCGGGAATGGTGGCGTTGAGCTCCAAGTTCAGATCCACCTCACTGGCATTCACCGTGAGGTTGCCGGAAAACATTTGGTAAATGCCATACAAGGACACCACTGTGACCGCCGCCAACAGGAACACAAGGGTCTTTTGCAAGGTTTTGCGGTCCATGGAGCTCAAGAACACCAGCACCAGCAAAAAAGCGGTGGCATAAAAGGCCACAAAGCGCAGGCTCATCCACTGGCTTACAGAAGCTACAAATCCATAGGTCAAAAACAGCATATAAATGGGCAGATAGGGCCCTAGATTTTCCGCATCTAAGCGGACGGTCTTATGCCGCATAACGCCGACAAATAAAAGGGCAAGCAGCACAAGGGCGCCCAAAAAGGCGTATAAATTGTTCCACAGGCTGTGCGGCGCCACCATCATCAGCACCAGAAACACGCCCATGGGCACATACATATGCTCCCCCAGCCACGCCAAACCTCGGAAACAGGCGCTGGCCTCCAAGTGCTTGCCAACCTTCCCGTAGAATTTTTTCAGGCCGGTTGGAATACAGTTGACACAAGCGCTAAGCACACCGCAGGAAATAGAGCTTGGCCAGTTTTGATACATGAACCCATCCCGTCGGAAGAAACCAATGATCTGGCTGCGGCCAAAGGCCCGCCCAATGCGCCGGCACCCACGCCAAAAAACACTCTGCCGGGCGCACTGGTACACAACAAGAAACACCTGCACCAACCAGGATAATATTCTACTTTCTCGCAATGCTTTTGTCATAGATAATGCCGCTCCAAACCGCTTTTATTTTGTGATGCGTGCATACACATCAAAAGTATCTTGTGCAATCTTTCGAATGTTGAATTTCTCTTTGACTGTCTTTAAGGCACCAGCTTGATATTCGGCCAGCAAAACAGGATCCCCCATAATCTTTTCCATCGCCGCTGCCATCGATTTGGGATCGTCGTAGGTGACCAGTTCCCCACAATGGGCTTCGGGGTTTACAATGTCCCGATTCCCCCCCATATCTGTGGCAATCACCGGCAGGCCGGAAGCCATTGCCTCAATAATCAGGAAGCTGAGCGCCTCATGCTGCGAGGCGTTGACATATAAATCACTGCCCCCATAGAGGTTTTTCATGTCCTGCCGGAAACCAATAAAGCGCACAACCGGATCCAAGCCCAACTGATGGCAGTAGGCTTTGCTCTCCTCCAACAAATCCCCGTCCCCAGCCAATACCATTAAAAACGGTTTTTCTGTGCGATTCACAAGCAGCTTCAGGGAATCCAGCAAAAAATGATGTCCCTTGTCATGGGCAAAGCGAGCGGCACATAACATGACAAACAGATCACTGGAGATGCCCAGTTCCTCCCGCAGCGTAGAACTCGCTCTGGCATTGCACCATACAGCCGGATCTACCCCATTAAAAATCACCTGGATTTTCCGGCCATCGTTGCCGTTGCGGATCAACTGCTCCCGGCCCTTATTGCAGACAGCAATCATGGCATCCTGCCGGGGCGCCATCAAGCGGTTTGACAAGCGGGTAATCGCATTATTCCCAATCACAAAGTGGTTGGTATATACTACCCGAATCTTTTTGTTGTGCCGTTTAGCCAACAAGGCAATGTAGTTTTCCCGCAAATAATGGGTGTGCACCACATCAATATCCAGTGTTTGACACAGGGCCGCCAGTTTTTTCGCAGCCTTGAAGTCATAGGGGCTGTTCATGGTAAGCTGGTATGTGGGAATCCCCATAGCCTCCATCCGGTCCACCAACAGCCCTTTTACATTGTAAGCAAAATATGCCTGGATCTTCGTGCCATGCAGATACCGCACCAGGGACTCCACATACCGCTCGGTCCCGGCTTTCCCTGCAAAGTTTAAAAGATACAGCACCTTTAGCATATAGCAAGGCCTCCTTTAGGCCTGGCGCAGCGCCTCAACCATATCCAGGCGCTCCCAGGGCAAATCCAAATCCGGCCGGCCAAAATGGCCATAAGCTGCCGTCTGTTTATAAATTGGATTGCGCAGCCCCAAATGGGATATAATCTTCCCGGGACGCAAATCAAAGTGGGCCTGAATTAGTTTTGTAATCTCTGTATCCGGGATCGTGCCTGTCCCATAGGTGTCCACAAATACGGACACGGGATGGGCTACGCCAATGGCATAGGCAATCTCCAACTGGCAACGCTTAGCCAAACCCGCAGCCACAATATTTTTTGCCACATACCGGGCCATATAGGACCCGGACCGATCTACTTTTGTGGGGTCTTTTCCGGAAAATGCGCCGCCGCCATGGCCACCGTGGCCGCCATATGTATCCACAATAATCTTCCGCCCGGTAAGGCCGGAATCCCCTACCGGTCCGCCGGTGACAAACCGGCCTGTGGGGTTCACATAGATCTTGGTGTAGGGCTTGATCAGCTCTTTGGGGATATTGGGCAGAATGATTGCATCCGTCACCGCTTCTCGCAGAGCCTTGATCTCTATATCTGGGTCATGCTGTGTGGATACCACAATAGCCGGGCAGGCAATGGCATTTCCCATCTCATCGTACTCTACGGTCACCTGTGCTTTGCCGTCTGGCCGCAGCCAGGATAAGT
Source organism: uncultured Oscillospiraceae bacterium (assembly GCA_964642465.1). Lineage (GTDB taxonomy): Bacteria > Bacillota > Clostridia > Oscillospirales > Oscillospiraceae > CAZXRD01. The sequence continues at coordinate 8,884 of CAZXRD010000051.1, forward strand.
CTCCATTTTTTCTGGCTTGCGCTAACGCCTGACATAGACGGTGGGCATACACAACAGGCGCTGGCATCAGCTCCGGGGTCTCTGTACAGGCATAGCCGAATACCATGCCCTGGTCCCCGGCCCCCATTTCGTCATCTGCGTCGGTAGACGTCCCCGTCTGCGCCTCATACGAACGGTTAACCCCCATGGCAATATCCGGGCTCTGTTCGTCAATGGAAGTAAGTACGGCACAGGAGGCATAGTCAAAGCCATATTCCGGTTTGCTATAGCCAATATCCCGAATTGTCTCTCTGGCGATGCTGGGAATGTCCACATAACAGTCTGTGGAAATCTCCCCCATTACCAAGACCATGCCAGTTGTGACAACTGTCTCGCAGGCCACACGAGCCATCTTATCTTTGGATAAAATATCATCAAGGACGGCATCGGAAATTTGGTCGCAGACCTTGTCCGGATGGCCCTCTGTTACCGATTCTGATGTAAAAACATGGTTTGCCATACGATCACTCCTATCTCTTTCTAGCTTTCAACAGTCGTATTTTTGCTCATACAAATGTATTCTACCACACTATCTTTCCTACATAAAGCATAATTTTTAATTTCTCCTTTCAGAGAATTCAAAGAATGTTCATAGACATTCTTATGAAAAAGCGGTAAAATATTTTTTATGATAAAAAAGAATCAAATACCTGGAGGTCGTTATGAACGCTTTCAACCGGGCTATAGATAGATTCTGCGCCAAACACCCCAAATTTGGCATTCCCAATCTTATGCTTTACCTTGTGATTGGGAATGTGGTCGTCTACTTGTTTGGCCGCATGGACACAACCGGGCTTTTCGCCTACTACCTCTATTTTAGTCCCCATCTCATTTTACAGGGACAAGTATGGCGGATTTTCACCTTTTTGCTGGTTCCCGGGGCTTCAAACCTACTATATTTGTTTCTGTCCCTCTATTTTTATTACTTCATTGGCACAACGTTAGAGCGGGCCTGGGGTGCTGGGCGGTTTACCATCTACTATTTTCTAGGTGTGATTCTCACCATTATCTATGGCTTTGTCATCTATTGGACCACCCACATCAGTGCCGCTATCACCACGGACTACATTAATCTGTCCATATTCTTTGCTTTTGCCACGATGTATCCCGACCAGCGGGTATTGCTATTCTTCTTTATCCCGATTAAGATTAAGTGGCTGGCTTTACTGGACGGGGCGCTGTTTATCTATTCAGTCATCACCTCCAGCTTCCCCTTCAACCTACTGCCGGTTGTGGCATTATTGAACTACTTGATTTTCTTCGGCGGATATCTATTCGGCCGGCTGCGGCCATACCGGTATAAAGCCTCCAAAACAACGATTAATTTCAAGCGGGCACAGCGAGAACAAAAACGGGCACAAAAACAAGCGCAAAAAGAGACACAGGGCAAACCCTATACCCGGAAATGTGCCGTCTGCGGCCGGACCGATGCGGACTATCCAGATCTGGAGTTCCGCTATTGCTCCCGGTGCAAGGGCTATCACTGTTTCTGCCAGGATCACATCAACAATCACGTTCATTTTGATAAATAAAGCACACAAAAAAACCGGTGTGGCAATTGCCACACCGGTTTTTTGTGGAAGAGCAGGCTAACCGTTTTCCTTTCTCTTCGGTAAATTTTTTATCTGGCGCTTTTGCCCGACCCACTGTAGGCCCTTTCCTGCGTAGTGTGCCAGACACACAAACAGGCCCATGATCGCTACATATTCTGCAAAAAACAGCAGCTGCGGCTGCTCATAATCAAAAAAGACAAAGGATTCTGTCAAAAACATATAGGAGAGCAGCCGATGCTTTAGAAAGGCGTAGAGACCGCAAACAGCAACAGCTACGCCGACGACCCTTATGGCTGTGTTTGCTGCCTTGGAAGAAACCGGCCCAACAGACTTTCGGAGCATGCCCAGTACCCAATTCCAGTGCAGGCCAAGATGTATCGCCATAAGGATAAAACTCCAAAACGTGCAAAGGATGTGCATAGAGCGTGCCAGAGCGATGCCTCCTGTAATGGGCAGAAAGGCAAAGACCTCTCTAGATAGGATAACAGCGCTCACCATTGTCCCCAGCATGGCTAGTAGGAGCAGGAAGTTCACACCTGTCCGAACCCCTCGAACAAGGGTATACTTTCCTCGAAACAAATCCCTGTACCATTTGTAATTTAAAACATGATGCACGATCCACAGGACAAAGATTCCGGCTCCTAGCCATTCGTGGGCACTGTCCCCCGTGATCTCCCTTGCCATGAGCAGCAAGAGCAAGATGGTCATAACAAGATCTATGGCGACCCGACATATTGTTTTCGGCTTCATTCCCCTATCCTCTTATAGCGCAAGATCCAGGCTGGCAATCCAATTTGTCACGTTTGACTGGGCCTGGGATACACTGTTTCTGGAAATGGAAAGACCGTTTTCCACAACGACTGCATCCGGCTGAAGCTCCTCTATGGTTTGAATGGTTCTGGAAAACCCGCTGCCGCCGTGTACCGTGAAGGGCACAATGGTTTTGCCGCCAAAATCATAGCTCTCTAGAAATGTATAAAGCGGCATAGGCAAATCTGCGTTCCAGTTTGGATACTAAAATGTAGCCCGTCCTCTCCAGCCCTTGAAAACACTGGGCTTAACGGCTTACACAAGTGTGTTTTCTGTTCTCTTTCAGCGGCATATTGCTCCGACCTTTCCTATTTATTGTACTCCGATTTACCCTTCTATACAAATACCTATGGTTTACGGGTTACAGAGTGATGAGAGGCGGCTTGTACGGCAAATAGCGAGTTGATTTGCAAGTAATA
>CAZXRD010000052.1:0-11579 GCA_964642465.1 uncultured Oscillospiraceae bacterium
GACAACCGTCTCCACATGCGCCGTGCGGGGGAACATGTCAAAGGCCTCGGCTGCGTCCAGACGGTAGCCCAAAGGCAAGATGGCCTTGATATCCCGGGCCAGGGTAGCCGGGTCACAGGACACATAGACCAGGCGCTTGGGCTGCAAGACCTCCAATGCCTGGATCACATCCACAGAAAGGCCCTTTCTCGGCGGATCCACGACGATACAACCGGAGCGAATTCCTTGGGCCGCCAGCTTTGCCGCCGCCTGGCCGGCATCCGCCAGAAGGAAGTCCACGTTCTCTATCCCATTGGCCCGGGCATTGGCCCAGGCGTCCTCTATGGCACTGGGGACGATCTCCGCACCGATGGCCAATTTTGCCCGCTGGGCGAGCAGCAACGTGATGGTGCCCGTTCCGCAGTACAGGTCCAGCGCAGTCTCCCCTTCCGGCTGGGCAAGATCCAGGGCCCGTTGGTAGAGGCGCTCCGCTTGGAGGCTGTTCACCTGGAAAAAAGACGGTACGGAGATGGAAAACCGCAGGCCGCAAAGGGCATCTTCTAGCCGGTCCCGGCCCCAAATGGTCTCCAACCGCTCCCCCAGGATGCGGTTACCCTGGCGGGTGTTTGCATTATAGACCAGGCCCACAAGCCCGGGCACCGCTCCTCGGAGCCGCTGGGCCAAATCCTCCATATGGGCAGGCCGCCCGGCAGACACCAGGCAGGCCAAGGTCTCTCCCGCCCGATTGGTACGGACAAAGACATGGCGCACCAAACCGGTGCCGGTGGCCTCGTCATAAGCGGGGATCTGCCAGTCTATCATCCAGTCCCGCACAGTGTTGGCAGCCAGTTCCGCCGCCTGGCTCTGGATACGGCAACTGTGTATATCCACCACATCGTGGCTGCGCTCCCTGTAAAACCCCACCTGGGGGACGCCTTTTTTCTCTCCTACCGGATACTGGGCCTTGTTCCGATACCGCTCCACCTGGGGTGACGCTTTGGCCGGACCCACGTCCCAGTCCAGGCCTCCAATATGCAAAAGGGCATCCGACACCCGCTTGCCCTTCAGCGCCAGTTCCCGGTTGTAATCCATATGCCAAAAGGCGCAGCCGCCGCATCTGCCAAAATAGGGACAGGCGGGCACCCGCCGGTCTGGCGAGGGGGTGAGCAGCTGATGGATCTTTCCAAAGGCGGCGGTCTTCCCCACTTTCAGCAGCTGAATTGTGCAGCGTTCCCCCGGAATGGCATGGCGCACAAAGACCACCTGCCCATTGGTCAGGCGGGCCACGCCCAGCCCCGCACTGGTGCAATCGGTGATCTCCACTTCATGGATGGTATTTTTCCGAATCTCTGGGGTCACGACTGCGCCTCCTCCCTTTTCGATGATTGTCCCTATTATAGCACAAGGGGCTGCTCTGTGAAAAGCCGCAAACCAGAGCATTGGCATTTTCCCGAATAGGTACAGCTTTTTATAGAAAAGATAGAAATTGCAGATTTCCTGTGGTACAATAAGAACATCCTGGCCGCCCATGGCCTTTGCCGGCGGCAGATTGGGAGGAATAGCAATATGGACGAACTAGAACGTTTTAAACAGATGACCCCAGAAGAGGCCAACGCCTACCTGGAAGCGCTGGAAGAAGAGGAGGATGCCTGTTCCGGCAGCTGTGAGAGCTGCGGCGGCTCCTGCCAGCAGGTGCCCAAGATCGCCAAAAAAGTGGTGGCCGTTATGGGCGGCAAGGGAGGCGTGGGCGTCTCCACCATTACGGCCCTTTTGGCTGGCGCCCTGCGCCGACAGGAGCTCTCTGTGGCCATTTTAGATGCTGACATCACCACAGCTGCCACCGCCTACTATACGGGGGTAACCGAGCGGATCAAGGGGACCACCCAAAACTTTTTGACCGTACAGGACAAGCACGGGGTCTCTATGATCTCCATGGGCCTGATCTCGGAAGATGAGGAGGAGCCCATCATCTGGCCTGACGGGGATAAGGCGAAAATCGCCTCCTACTTCTGGGTGGGCACTCAGTGGAATGAGCCGGATATCCTGCTGGTAGATATGCCCACCAGTGTCAACGATGTTGTCTTGGAATTTATGACCGCCATGCCTATGGACGCCTGCATCATCGTCTCGGCCCCCGGCAAGCTCACCCGGATGATGACCACCCGCTCCATCCGGCTGGCCCATATGCTGCGCATGCCCATCATGGGGATTGTGGACAATTTTGCCCGGGAAAACAGCGCCCAGGAAATACCGGCCCTGTTTGGAGAGGATCATCCTCTGCTGGCCTCCGTTCCCTATGACCTGGCCATTGCCGACGGGGCAGACGCAGGCAGCCTGACGGATAAGGCCCCGTCTGAAATCGAGTTTCTGGCCCGGATGATTGCAGAGGAGGTACGGAAATGAGATGGAAACAAACGGACACCATGGCCGTGGTGATTGACTATCAGGAGCGCTTAGTCCCCGCTATGGCAAACGCCCAAGCTATGGTGGACAAGACCAAGATGCTTTTGGCCGGGCTGCAGGCCCTGGAGGTGCCCATGGTGTTTTCCCAGCAGTACCCCAAGGGGCTGGGCAACACCATTGCCGAGATTGCCGCCTTTGCCCAGGGGCAGCCGGTTTTAGACAAGCTCAGTTTCTCCTGCATGGGAGAGGATCATCTGGCCCAGGCCATTGCCGCCTGCGGGAAAAAGAACGTCCTGGTCTGCGGGATGGAAGCCCATGTCTGCGTGCTGCAGACGGTGGTGGACCTGCTGGCCGCCGGCTATCAGGTAGCTGTCATCGCTGACTGCGTGTCCTCCCGGAATCCGGCGGATGTGGCCCTCGCCCTGGAGCGGGCCCAGCAGGAAGGGGCCATTGTGGTCTCTGCAGAATCCATGCTCTTTGAGCTCTTAGAGCGGGCCGGCTCGGACACCTTTAAGACCATTTCCAAATTGGTGAAATAAGGAGGGCCCTATGAGCAAAGCGGACCTGATCTTTATGGAAAACTGCAAGGACATCTTAGAAAACGGCTTTTGGGACACGGATCTGGAGGTGCGTCCCCGGTGGGAGGACGGCACCCCCGCCCATACGGTGAAGCGTTTCGGTATTGTAAACCGGTACGACCTATCCCAGGAGTTCCCCATCCTCACCATCCGGCGCACCTATTTGAAGAGCGCCGTGGATGAGCTGCTTTGGATCTGGCAGAAAAAGTCCAACAACATCCACGATCTCCACTCCCACATCTGGGACAGCTGGGCGGATGAAAGCGGATCCATCGGCAAGGCCTATGGCTATCAGCTAGGGGTCAAGCACCAATACAGCGAGGGTATGTTTGACCAGGTAGACCGGGTGCTTTATGACCTGAAGCACAACCCCGCCAGTCGGCGCATCCTCACCAACATCTACACCTTTGCCGATCTCCATGAGATGCGGCTGTACCCCTGTGCTTACAGTATGACATTCAATGTCAGCGGCAAGCGGCTCAACGGTATTTTGAACCAGCGTTCCCAGGACATGCTCACCGCCAACAACTGGAATGTGTGCCAATATGCCGTGCTGATGCACATGATGGCCCAGGTCTCCGGTTTAGAGGTTGGCGAGCTGGTCCACGTGATTGCCGACGCCCACATCTATGACCGGCACGTGCCCATTGTCCAGCAGATCCTGCAAAACACCCCTCAGCCGGCACCGGCCTTCCACATGGATACGACGGTGACGGATTTCTATCAGTTCACGCCGGACAGTTTCCGCTTGGAAAATTACCAATATACCCCCCTGGAGACAACCATCCTCGTGGCTATTTAGGAGGCACTTATGCAGGCAATTGTAGCTGTAACAGAAAATTGGGGCGTTGGCAAAGACAATCAGCTGTTGGTCCACCTCCCTGCAGACATGAAGCACTTCCGGGAGAAGACCAAAGATGCAGTACTGCTGATGGGCCGGGCCACACTGGAGTCTTTTCCCGGCGGCAGGCCGTTAAAAGGTCGGGTCAATATCGTCCTGACCAAACAGCCGGACTACCAAGTAGAGGGGGCCACCGTGGTCCATAGCATCCAGGCGCTGCACTCTGCCGCTGCGGCCTATGACCCAGAGCGGGTCTTTGTCATCGGCGGGGCCTCCGTATATGCGGCGCTGCTCCCCTACTGCCAGGCGGTGTATGTCACCAAATTTGCCGTCCGGCCAGAGGCGGACCGGTTTTTCCCCAACCTAGACCAGATGCCCCAATGGGTGGCCGAGCCCTTGGCCCCGGCCCAGGAGGAAAACGGCATCGGCTATCAGTTCTTCCTCTATAAAAACCAGGCCCTATAATTTGCATACATACAGAAAAGGCAGGCGCAGCAAATGCTGCACCTGCCTTTTTTCGTCCCTGTACCGGACGAATTGCCCTGAAAAATACAGAGGGCGCAGTCAAAACTGCGCCCTAGTTGGAAAGGAGGGTAAATGAAAAAAATACTTGTTCTCTATCGCATTTAAACTATACCAAGGTAATATTAAAAGAATTAGAGGCAAATATTACGATTGGATTAAATATCAAAAAATTTATTCTTTTTTTCGCAAGTTGACGAAGAAATCTGTCAAAAGCTGGCCACAGGGCTCTTTCAGCAGGCCGCCTACGATCTGAGGATGGTGGTTATACTGCTCTTCAAATAGATTGATCACGCTGCCGCAGGAGCCGGCCTTTTCATCTTTGGTCCCGTAATACAGCCTTTGGATCCGGGCGTTGATAATCGCCCCGGCGCACATGGGGCAGGGCTCTAACGTCACATACATGGTACAGCCGCTGAGCCGCCAGGCGCCCAGGCTTTGGCAGGCCTCTTCTATAGCCAAAATCTCCGCATGGGCAATGGCGCTGTGGTCTGTCTCCCGCCGGTTCATGCCCCGGCCAATAATTGCCCCGTCTTTGACTATGACACACCCAACCGGGGTCTCCCCCAGATCCATGGCCAGCTTGGCCAGGCGGATGGCCTCTTGCATATAGGCCTCGTGCTCCATGGCCGCTCCCCCTTCCCATTGGTCCCCTGTATCATATCAGAATCCGCTGGTTTTTGCATCCCCTGTTTTCCAATTTGGGCAAAAAAGAGGAGGGCGGCCTAACCGCCCTCCTCTTTTTTACTGGGATTTAGAACTCGCCCTTGCCAATCCACTCCTCTACATTCTCAGAGGTGATGTAGACGAGTTCAGTGTAGTGGTTGTACTCCGCCACAGAGCCGGTGGTAAAGTACTCTTCCATATCCTCTATCAACCCGGCAGCAATGGCGTCGGCCCGGTTCATAACCGTCAGCTCCATCTGGCCGTCTGCAACCGCTTGGATGGCGTCGTTCTGGCCCGTGATGGAATAAACCTTGATCTGGCCTTCGTCAATGGTACCGGCGGCTATCGCCTCTTCAATGGCCTGGATAGCACCCATGGTCAGGTCATCGTCCATGCCCATGAGGATGTCAATGTCCTTACCATAGGTCTGGATGTACTGCTCCATGTAGGTTTTGGCCTGGGTGCGGTCAGAGTATGCGTACTGGAACTCTTTTACATCGTAATTGGTCTCTTCCATGGCCCGGTTGAAGCCGGCGTCACGCTGGATATAGTCGTCCAGATACGGCACACCGGAGATAACCACGGTGAGGCAGCCGGCGTCAGCACCGTTTTGCTCAATGATGTACTGGCCGATGTCGTAGGTCATCTGCTCCTGATCGGGGCCGACCACGGACTGGACGTACTCCTGCCCGCCTTCCCCAACATCCAGAGCCGCCAAGAAGACAGGGATACCCGCCTCATCCGCAGTGCGAACGATGTCCACATTGGCATCGGGGTCGCCGCCGAAGATAATCAGGGCATCCACCGCAGCGTCGATCATCTGCTGGCAGTACTCGGCAACTTTTGACGTATCAGTCTGAGCATCCAAGGCACGATAAGTGGCGCCGGCTGCCTGCACCAGCTCACCCAGAGCGGTGTCGATGCAGCCAGACCAAGGGGACTGTGAGTTGATGGTGACATAGCCGATGGTCTTGCCAGCCAAGGGGCTCTCTTCATCGTTGCCGTCATCCGGCGTCGGGCTGTTGCCATCCTGGCTACCGCTGGGGCTATTGGTATCGGCATCGTCGCCACTGTCGCTGTTGGAGCAAGCGGCAAATACAAATACCATTGTCAGCGCCAGAAGCAGGGCAAGGATCTTCTTTACACTTTTCATGCTTTTTCCTTCCTTTCCTTGTACGTAAGATAAGTTATATTTATGGCACTCGCTATGCGAGTGAACCATCCAACAAGGTTAAATGCTCTAGTCAATTGCCTTTTTGGCACTGGTAAACCGGTCGATCACCAGCACCACTATGAGCAGGATACCGGTTATCAGGTTCACCCGGTCGGCATTCCAAAACATGGCACTCATCATGGCCTGGATCACACGCATGATCACAACGCCCAGAAGCACATGCACTGCCGTACCTTTACCGCCGGACATCTTGATGCCGCCAATGACGCAACAGGAAATGGGGAAGGTTCCCAAAGTGTTCCCCTGGGTATAGATGGCATAGCCGTCAAAGGAGGCCATCATGAAGCCGGTAGCCCCTGCCAATACGCCGCAGAGGACAAAGGTCTTCAAAATTGTCTTAGGCACGCTGATACCGGCATAGGAGGCCGCCTCCGGGTTATCGCCCACCACATAGAGGCTATTGCCAAAGCGGCTCTTACAGAGCAGGAACGTAGCGACGACAATCACCGCCACAAAGATAATCACCATAGGGGTCAGCCAACGGAGACCTGCGATGCGGGTGTCCGCAATGGCGCCGATCACACCGGTGTCTGCTGCGCCATAGGAGTTATAGGCAAAGACGAACACCAGGCCCTTAAATATGTAGTTGGTGGCGATGGTGGCAATCAGTGGGCTTACCCCCACCTTGCTGACCAAAAAGCCGTTAATGAAGCCGGTAGCGGCGCCGGTACAAAGGGCAACCACAATCCCCATAATAACAGCCAGCACGCCGCTCCCCGTAGCATTATACACAGCGTTAAAGGAGAGTACCGTGGTCACGGTGGCCAGACCCGCTTGGAAGCCAACGGACAAGTCAATGTTGCCGGTAATCATCACGAGAGACAAGCCCAAACAGATGAGCCCGTACTGGGAGGAATACAAGATCACATTGTAAAAACCGTTTTTAAACCCGTCGATCAACAGGAAACCCACCATAAGCAGGGCAACGAGGATTAAAACGGAATTGTTGTCCCGGATCAGCCGGGAAATACGCTTACAGCTCTTTTGCATAGCGCCCTTTACTTCCTTTTCCACAGTTTAACCCCCTTTCCTTTCAAAGCATCCAGAGACAGGACAACGACCATGATGACGCCCATGATAACCCACCGCTGATACTCCGTCAGATCCATAGAGGTAAAGCCGGCGGAGAGTACGCCGTAGAAGATGACGCCGATGATGGTGCCCCACACGGAGCCCTTGCCGCCGGAGATGGACAGGCCACCCAGTACCACGCAGAGGATAACTTCCATCTCTTTACCGGTAGCCGCCTGGGAATTGGCACTTTTTACATTGGACATGGTCAGTGCGCCCGCCAGGCCCACGCAAAGGCCAGTAATCATATAGGCGATCATGGTGTTCCGCATGGAATGGATACCGGAAAACCGGGCCGCTGCCGGATTGGCGCCGATAGTATACAGCTGCTGACCGTACACCGTCCTGGATAAAATGAAGCCGAGAACCAGGGCAATCACCAGAAACCAGACAATCAGGATGCTGATGGGGCCAAAGTTGGTCGTAGCAAAAGCGGAAAAGGCTGGATCGCTGTCCGCCGGGATGACCAACACGGTACCGGAGGACATCATCTGGGCAAAGGCGTTAAAGATAGAGCTGGTGCCCAAGGTGGTGATAAAGGAATTGAGTTTTAAATAGCTCACCAGCACGCCATTGAGCAGGCCGCACAGGGTGCCGACTACGATGGTGACCACGATGCTGAGAACACCGTTGTCTGTGTTCATCATCATCCAGCCGGCCATACAGCAGGTGAAGCTAAGCATGCTGCCCACAGACAGGTCGATGTTGCCGGTGATCATCACCAAGGTAAGGCCAAAAGCGATCAGGCCAATATAGACTTGCTGACGCAGGATACCCAACAGGTTGCTGGCCGTCATAAAGGTGAGGCCGCCGCTGCCCCGGGTCACCTGGCCATAAATCTCAAATAGGAGGATGGCCACGATTAAGGCGATGAACACCGCCGCCCCGTTGAGGCTCATAAACCGGCTCCACCAGGAACGGGTCCCCTGAGATTTCAGTGTTCCCTGCTTATTCTCACTCATCACGGAAGGCCCCCTTTCCGGCAATGGCCGCATTGCTGAAGCTGCCACCCAGGGCGGCGGCCAGCACCTCTTCCCGGGTCAACTTGTCGTTGATCTCCAATTGGGCCGTCTTCTTGCCTTCAAAAATGGTAACCACGCTGTCGCATACGCCCAAAATCTCCTCGATTTCCGAAGAGACCACCACAATGGCCATGCCCTGTTTGGCTAGATCGGACAGCAAACCGTAGATCTCGGATTTGGACCCCACGTCGATGCCTCGGGTGGGTTCATCCACAATGAGAACCTTGGGACTCATCATCAGCCATTTGGCTACAACCACCTTCTGCTGGTTGCCGCCGGAGAGGTTCCCCACCAGTTGGGTAACAGAGGGGGCTTTGATGGAAATGGCCTTCATATATTCATCCGCCGCAGCCCGCTGGGCCTTGCGGTTGATGACGCCAATTTTGGATAGGAAGGGCAGCCGCACCAGCGTCATGTTCAGCAGGATGGAAAGCCTTAGGGCCAAGCCCTCTTTCTTCCGGTCTTCCGTGCAAAACCCGATGCCAGCCCGAATCGCCGCTGACGGGGAGCCGCCCCGCAGCTTTTTCCCGTCCAGGATCACTTCCCCGGCATCGTACTTATCTACGCCAAAAACAGCCCGCATAATCTCGCTGCGCCCGGCGCCAACCAGACCGAAGAAGCCCACAACTTCGCCTTTGCGGACGGAGAAAGACACATCCTGGAACACGCCCTTGCGGGTTAGGCCCTTGACCTCCAACATCGTATCGGTGATTTCCGCCGGCTCCTTCTGGTACAGGTTTTCCAGGGAACGGCCGATCATGTTGGCAATCAGTTCTTCCTGGGTAAACTGGTCCTTGTCTTTGCTGATGATGTTCTTGCCGTCCCGGATAACCGTGATCCGGTCGGACAGGTACATGACCTCGTCCAGCTTATGGCTTATGTACACAATGGCAATGCCTCGAGCCACCAGTTTCTTAATGATCTGGAAAAGGGTATCCGTCTCCGCCTCGGACAGAGAGGAAGTGGGCTCATCCATAATGATCAGCCGGGCATTGCGGGTTAAGGCACGGCCAATTTCAATCATTTGCTGCTGGCCCACAGACAAGTCGCCAGCTATGGTCTTGGGCGAGATGTGCATATCCAACTCCTCCAAGATCTCCGCCGTGCGTTTGTACAGGGTCTTGTGGTCTACTAGCCCGCCCTTCATGGGGAGGTTACCAATGAACAAGTTCTTTGCCACATCCAGCTGCGGCGCAATAGACAATTCCTGGTATACGCAGGAAACGCCCTTTGCAACGCTCTCCGCCGTAGACTTGAAGTTGACCTCTTCCCCATCGATCAGGTATGCACCGCCATCTCTGGCATGAGCGCCGGTCAAGACCTTGATCAGTGTGGATTTCCCCGCACCATTTTCCCCACAGAGCGAGTGCACCTCGCCCTCACGGATGTCAAACGAGACGCCGTCCAGCGCCCTGACACCGGGGAAAATTTTCACAATGTCCTTGAGTTCAATGAACACCTTGCCTTGGCTCAAAGCGATTCCCCCTTCCTAACCTTTCCATGAGAAACCCTTGTCATATTTAGGCTCTCATACTACAATGGAGGCAAGAGCAAATGCATCTTGTAACTTGCTTCTCTATGTTGTCAGTATTATAACATTCTCTTGTTTGCATTGCAACATATTCTTGGCGTTTCCCACAACTAACTTTGGAGAATTTGCCAAATCTATTGCAATTTATGCATTTACTACATAAACAGGCAACCAAATGGTAACCTATTTGTTTGCGCAAAACAACGTAGGAATGCATTTTTGAACATCGCAGCAACTTTCTTTTTCATCCAAAAGACGACGTATATCCCGTAAAAGTTCCCTGTTTTTTGTATAAATGCAATGTCTCACAAATGTGCACGATGGTCTTGCGCATGTCGATTCCTTTTTATACGGTTTACCCTATCCTTTTTGTTCAGCCATATGGGAATAATCTATCAAAAAACACACAGATATTTAGCTACTTTAACTATGACATATTCCGCCCTGTTATGGTATAGTAGATGCATCCAACGAGGGAGTGTTGGTGTATAGCCGGGCTGTGTTCCGGTTTGTTTTTTATCTAGGGATTTCCAATAAATAGGAACGGAGGAAAAGAACATGGGATTTACAGTTGGCCGGCCCACTTTCCGGCCTAGGAGCTGCGGAAAAGAATTTCAGTCGTACCGCACGGAAGAGGAAACCCAAACCACACGAGACCTTACGGCGGCGGAAAAGGCGGATCCAGATGCAAAGTATTTTTTGCCACTGGAAGTTCCGGACTATTTACAGGCGGCTTTTGACGGGCCGCCGATGGATCCGGCAAAGGCCTTTATGCCCCATGAATATGGGAAATACATGAACAATACCGGTCACTGTGAGGTAGAAACCGGATATTGCATCCTGCCCAACGGCGTCTCCTATGCAGCTGCCCTGATCCGCCAGGAGGGCATTACAGATGAGATGGTGACCTATTTCAACGAAAACTTTGCCAAAACAGACGATCTGTTTTATAAGTGTTGGTGCCCGGGATACCACGTGCGGCATTATAGCGACGGTTGCCTAGAGGACTTTGGGTTTGGCCTGCGGAACATGCACTTTATGCAGCCGGTGCGCTCCCAGGACATGGGTCTGGACGAAGACCAAGTTCTGGCCAATGACCCGAACTGCATCTGCATCACCGGCAATAACACCGAGGGGTATAGCCTGACTGGGCTAAAGGCCGGCATCCAGGACAAAGATATGATCGCTAAATACCACAGGGTCACGGACTACGGCCGGGAGCTGCGGGTCCGGCTCTGGTATGGCCTAAATTTAAAGGATGGACAATATGAGGCCACCATGCCTATTGGCGGCCAGCCGCTGGAGGTGGCCCGTTGTACCATGCGGCACATTATTCTGGAGGAGACAATGGGCATTCGCCTGATGAAAAAGTTCTGGGAGGATCACCAGGCAGGAAAGGTGTAAGTGCACAGCGCTGGTGGAGGCATCCCATGGGATACCTCCACCCTTTTCATTTCGGAAAAGAAAAAATTTTCATTTGGCTCTTGCAAACCGGCAAACGGTGTGCTATCATATTCTAGCATCTGATCCAGATGTCCGGGTGTGGCGCAGATTGGTAGCGCGCTTGAATGGGGTTCAAGAGGCCGCAGGTTCGACTCCTGTCACTCGGACCAGCTCGTCGCAAGTGTCATATCGCTTGCGACGAGCTTTTTCATTTCATTGCAAAGCTCATCGCACGCTCATTCTGCTGCTCCTCGCTTCCAAACCGGACCCGCTGTCGCTGGGCTCCGGT
>CAZXRD010000053.1:0-11469 GCA_964642465.1 uncultured Oscillospiraceae bacterium
TCACTTGCCTGTGTATTTGGCAAAACGGATTTATGGCAATTACAATAACATTCGCCAGGTTTCTTTTGTCTTCAGTATAGCGGCCCAGGGGAAAAATCAGGCAGCGCTTCGTGAAATGTGTCTTTTTCTGCGTGAAATGTATATGCCCCGGCCCAATGATCGGGACGGGAGAAACGGGGGGACGAGGGGACGGATTCCTACGGCGGCCCACAGGGCCGCCTCGGAATGACAGGGTACGGAAGATTGCCGGGGCGGAACAAAGGGCACGCACTCCCCCCTTGTGTCATTGCGAGGAGCCCACCGGGCGACGTGGCAATCCGTCTCTTTCCTCCCCTGTTCCACGTTTCGATCAAAGACGGGGGACGCAGGGGCGGATTCCCACGGCGGGCTACGCCCGCCTCGGAATGACACAAGGGGACGGGGAACTTTTGGCTTGCCTTTTTTCCGAATCTTTTGTATACTTTTGGTTAGTTAATGCTAACTAAAAGAAACCTTCGCCGCAAGCCGGCGGATTGGGCCGGGGCCCAGGAGTACAAATATGCACAGCAAAGGAGACAAAGGAATATACATATGCCCACAGGGGGCGGGGCCTCTCCTGCAAACTGGAGGGCCCAACCGGCATCGAGTGGAAACGGAGACGGGCCGGGTACGTATCACGGAATATCAGGTCTTTCCCGGTATCTGGGTAGCGCTGAAAGAGGCGCAGACCCTGGATTTTTCCCACCACGCCGGGTACCCGGGCGGTCTGCTGGAAATTACCCACTGCCGGGCCGGCCGCCTGGAATACCAGGCGGGAGACCGGTTTTTCTACCTGGGCGAGGGGGACATGGCCATCCACCAGAGCAGCGACAGCCAGGCCATGTTCCGCTGTCCCACCGGGCGGTTTTGGGGCGTATCGGTGATTATTCACCCGGAGATTGCGCCCCGGTGCACCTCCTGCCTGCTGCAGGATGTGGATGTGGACCTGCCGCAGCTGCACCGGAAGTTTTGCGGCGGGGACAGGCAGTTCATCCTGCGCTCTACCCCGGGGCTGGCCAATGTCTTTTCCCAGATCTATGCCGTGCCGGAACCGTATCGAAAGGGCTATTTTAAAGTCAAAGTACTGGAACTGCTGCTGTTCCTCTCCTATTTGGAGCCGAGCCAATCCCAGGCGGGACAGCGCAGCTATACCAAGGCCCAGGTGCAGCTGGCCAAGCAGGTATTTGCCTATGTGCGGGAACATCGAAACCGGCGTCTGACAGCGGAGATGCTGGCAGCCCAGTTTCACGTCTCCCCGGAACAGCTGCAGCGAAGCGTGAAAAACGTATATGGGAAAACGCTGTACCAGTGCATCCGTGCCTATAAGATGCAGATGGCCGCCGCCCAGCTCCTGGAGACGGATCGGACGGTGATGGACATTGCCAGCGAGGTTGGCTACGACAACAGCAGCAAATTTGCCAAGGCGTTTTTGGATGTGGTGGGCGTCTCCCCTGCCCAGTACCGGCAACAGGGGCATGTGGAAAACGGCGGGACGGATTTTGGAGCGAAAAAAGGGTGATTTGGAGCGGCAGCGTCCGGCGGGTTTCCCCTATAATGAATATCGTTGCATGTGCCTCGGGTTCCAGGCAAGGCGCCCGGGGCGCTTTTATTTTGTTTATAGGTTAGTTTTGGCTAACTTGCGAGGGGGTTATTGGGATTAAAAAGTATACGACCACGATCGTTTTGGCCATTCTCCTGGTGGTGCTGGCGGTGTGTTCCCTGTTTATCGGGGTGATTGACTTGGACTTAGCCAGTTTATTTTCCGGGGATTTGGCGCAGCTGGAGATCTTTTTGGTGTCCCGGCTGCCCCGGCTGCTGGCCATCCTCTGCACCGGTGTGGGCATGAGTGTGGCGGGTCTGATCATGCAGCAGCTCTGCATGAACAAGTTTGTCTCCCCCACCACCGGCGCCACCATTTCCTCCGCCCAGTTTGGTATTCTGCTGGCGCTGCTATTTATGCCGGGGTCCACGCTGTGGGGGCGGGCGCTGTTTGCCTTTTTGGCGGCGATTTTGGGCACCTGGGCCTTTGTGTGGTTCATCCAACGGATTAAGTTTAAGGATGTGGTAATGGTGCCGCTGGTGGGCATCATGTTCGGCAACGTCATCGGTGGCATCACCAACTACCTGGCCTATAAGTATGAGATGACCCAGGCCCTGTCCTCCTGGCTGGTGGGGCATTTTTCCCTGGTGGTCCGGGGCCGGTATGAGATTGTCTACCTGGTGGTGCCGCTGGTCATCCTCGCCTTTCTCTTTGCCAACCACTTTAACATTGTAGGGCTGGGCAAGGACCTTTCCAAAAATCTGGGGGTGCCCTACAACCTGGTGCTGTTTATGGGTCTCACCATTGCGGCCATGATCACCGCTTCCGTCGTGGTGGTGGTCGGTTCCATCTCGTACATTGGCCTTATTGTCCCCAATGTGGTAGCCATGTTCAAAGGGGACCGAATCCGGGGCACACTGGCAGACACAGCCCTGTTCGGCGCCATCTTTGTCCTGGGCTGCGACATGCTGGCCCGGACGGTGATCGCCCCCTATGAGCTGCCCATTGAACTGATCGTAGGCATCATTGGAAGCCTGTTGTTTATTGGGCTGCTGCTATACCGCTTGCGCCACGGGCGGAAGGCGGTGCGCCTGGGGGCCGCCCACAGCGGCGGCTGTGCTGCGGCCATCTCCCAAGCAGAGGGGAGGGACAACCCATGAGAACCACGGCCTACCGCCGCAATGTGCGGAAGCTGATCATCATGGCGGTGCTGGTGGTGCTGGCCGCTGTGGCCTATATGCTGGTGGATGTAAACCCCAAGTACTTCTCCTACGCCATGCGCCTGCGGGCGCCCAAGCTGATTGTGATGCTCATTGCCGCCTTTGCCATTGGCGGGGCATCCATTGTGTTTCAGTCCATCATCAACAACACCATTGTCACCCCCTGCCTGTTGGGCATGAACTCCCTGTACACCCTGATTCATACGGCTGTGGTCTTTGTGGCCGGGTCCGGCAGCATTTTGGCCACCAACGCCAATGCGGCCTTTGCCGTGGATCTGGTCATTATGGGCGTAGCCGCTACGGTGATTTACAGCTACCTGTTTAAAAAGACCAACCACAACGTGCTGTATGTCCTGCTGATTGGCACGGTGCTCACGTCTTTCTTTGGCAGCATCCAATCCACCTTGACCCGGGTGATGGACCCCAATGAGTACGACAGCCTACTGTCTACGCTGGTGGCCAGTTTCAGCAACGTAAACTCGGAGATCATTCTTTTCTCCCTGGTTATGCTGGGGGTCATCATCTTTGTTCTACGGAAGGATCTGGCCCTGCTGGACGTGCTTACCTTGGGCAAGGACCAGGCCATCAACCTGGGTGTAGACTATGACCGCAGCATTCGCCGGCTGCTTTTGGGTGTGACCCTGGCCATCGCCGTGGCCACCGCCGTGGTTGGCCCCATCTCCTTTATGGGGCTCATTGTGGCCAATCTATCCCGGCAGCTGCTGAAAACCTATCGACACAGCCAACTGGTGCTGGGGTCGGTCCTGTTCGGCATGATCATCCTAGTCGCCGGGCAGCTGGTTGTGGAGCATGTATACAGCTATTCCATACCTATTAGCGTATTTATCACCGTAGGCGGCGGTATCTACTTCCTATACCTGCTGCTGGCAAGAAAGAAGGTTTGATCCATGGAAGTTCGCAAACTTACCAAGCAATACGACGGCAAGACCGTGGTGGACGGCGTCAGTTTTGAAATCCCCCGGGGAAAGGTGCTCTCCCTCATCGGCCCCAACGGGGCGGGTAAATCCACCGTTATGGGCATCATTTCCCGGCTCATCGCCCGAGACGCCGGTCTGGTGGATTTTGAGGGAAAGGACATCGCCAAGTGGAAGAGCAAAGAGCTCTCCAAGCGGTTGGCCATCCTCACCCAGAGCAACCAGATCCAGATGAAACTCACCGTCCGGGAGCTGGTGGCCTTTGGCCGATTCCCCTATTCCGGCGGCCGAACCGCCCCGGAAGATCAAGCCGTCATTGACCAGGCCATCGCCTACATGGAGCTGGAGGAGATGCAGGACCAATTCATTGACGAGCTCTCCGGCGGCCAGCGGCAGCGGGCCATGATTGCCATGGTCATTGCCCAGGATACGGAATACGTACTACTAGATGAACCCACCAACAACTTGGACATCTACCACGCCACCAACATGATGAAAATTGTGCGGCGGCTGTGCGATGAGCTGGGCAAAACGGTGATCCTGGTTCTGCACGAGATCAACTATGCGGCTTTTTATTCCGATTATATCTGCGCTTTCGTAGATGGGAAGATCGCCAAATTCGGCACGGTAAAGGAGGTGATGACCCGAGAAACGCTGTCCCAAATTTACAAGGTGGACTTTGAGATTTTAGAAATTGCGGGCAAACCGCTGTCCATCTATTACTAATGCCCGATCAATGATTCATAAAGGAGTATAGTATGAAAAAATGGATTTCTCTTCTGCTGGCGCTGGTCCTGGTTTTCGCCCTGGCCGCCTGCAGCAACAACAATGATACCGCCGGCGACGACAGCGACGACGCCACCAGCCCCAGCCAGAGTGCAGCCGGCAACACAGACGAGGAGAGCGATGTCTCCGACACCCCCACAGAGGTCACCATCACCAGCCTAAACGGCAGCGGCGAGGCAGTAGACCTGGTGGTACCCTATAACCCGCAGCGCATCGCCATTTTGGATATGGCCAGCCTGGATATTCTGGATGCCCTGGGTGTAGGCGACCGGGTGGTGGGCACCGCCGACACCAGTTTGGAGTACCTCCAGACTTACATCACGGATGACATTGCCAACCTGGGCACCATCAAAGAGGCCGACTTGGAGGCGGTTATGAGCTGCGAGCCGGATGTCATCTTCATCGGCGGCCGCCTGTCCGCCTCCTATGACGCATTGAGCGAAATTGCCCCGGTGGTCTATCTGTCCACCGACACCGAGTTAGGCGTGGTAGAAAGCGTCCGGCAAAACGCCACAACCATCGCCTCCCTGTTCGGTCTGGAAGAACAGGTGGAAGAGCTGATGGCCGATTTTGACAGCCGCATTCAGACGCTGGCAGCCTTTGCTGCAGGCAAAACCGCCATTGTGGGTATGTGCACCAGCGGCAGCTTTAACGTATTGGGCAATGACGGCCGCTGCTCCCTCATCGGCCGGGAGATCGGCTTTGAGAATATCGGTGTAGATGCAAACATCGATACCTCTACCCACGGCAACGAGGCCTCTTTTGAGTTCATTGTAGAGAAAGACCCCGACTACATCTTTGTCATGGACCGGGATGCCGCCATCCAGACGGAAGGCGCCCAGCTGGCCCAGGAGATCTTGGAAAACGAGCTGGTCATGAATACCCGGGCCTATCAGGACGGCAACATCGTCTACCTGGCCCATCCCGCTGTGTGGTACACCGCCGAAGGCGGCATCACCGCTCTGGACATCATGCTCCAGGACCTGGAGAGCCAACTGCTGCAATAGGCGTTTCTCCGCCGGCAAATCCATAAGACACAAAAAAGGCCGCTGCCAACTGGCAGCGGCCTTTTTGTGTGTCAATATCTGCGACGCTATAGCAGACCTACGGATCCATACCAAACTCCGGCGCATAGGTCACCGGGCCAGAGAGCGGCGGCGCCCCCTCCAGCAACTGGATGGCCATAAAATTCTCCGGCGGGATGCCGGCAGGTGCTTCCACCCCCAGCTGAGCTGCCGGCACATACCCGGTCCGGGGATAATACGCCGCACTGCCCAACACCACCACATAGGCATAGCCCAATGCCCGGGCCGCTGCATGTCCCGCCTGGATCAGCACTGTGCCCACCCCCTGCCGTTGATAGGCGGGGTGCACGGACAAGGGCGCCAGCACCAGCACTTTGGCCGGGCCAACTTTCGCCTCTGTAAAAAGGATGTGTCCAACCAGCTTCCCATCCGCCACGGCCACCAAGGATAACGGAGGCACAAAGGCCCGGCTGCGCCGCAGGGCTACAACCAAGTCCTGTTCATTGCCGTCGGCATGTTCAGCCGTGGAAAACGCCGCTTGAATCAAGGCATAGACCGCCTTGTAATCCGTAGGCCGCTCTTGTCGAATCTCGATATCCATCTTCCTACACCTGTCCTATGAGTTCTTTAGCCTGTTTCCCGGTGAGGTGGTGGATCTCCATCTCCAACATGCACAGGGCCGGCCATTCCCGCTGGATCTCCTGCTCCCGGGCGGAAGCCGGCTCCAAGGGGGCATACTTTTCTGCCAGCAGGGCTATGGTCCGGTGCATCTCCTCCGGATCCTCCAGGATGCGTATGGCCCCAAAGGCGATCACGCTGCGAAAATAGGTGGTGTATTTCTCCGGCACCACCTGATCCTGGTCAATCACGCAGAAGGAGGCCTTCGGCTCCCGGCGGATGGCGTCCAGCTTATGGCCCGCCTTGGCACAGTGAAAGTACAGCTTGCCCCCGTCATACACATAGCTGATGGGCACGGCATAGGGGTATCCATCGTCGCCCGCCAGGGCCAAAACGCCGGAAGTGCCCCGGCGTAAGATTGTATCACAGGCTGCCGCATCTCTCGAAACATGGTCTCAGTCCTCCTTCGTTTTTTCCGGGCGATGGGTCTCGCCCCAGGTACACATCTGGTCCAGGATGGGAATCAGGGACTGTCCCCGCTCCGTCAGGCTGTACTCCACCTTGGGCGGGATCTGGGGGTATTCCTTCCGGGCCACCAATCCGTCCGCCTCCAGGGCCTTTAAAGTTGCGCTGAGGGTCTTGTAGGAGATGTCGCCAATATATTTTTTCATCTCATTAAACCGCACCACACCAAAACCCGCTAAGGTATACAGGATAAACATCTTGTACTTCCCCTGGATCAGGGACATGGTGTAATTGAAGCCGGTGTCCTCCAGCTTGCAATTGGCAATACACTGTTCATACATGAATGCTTTCCTCCAGGATAGTATATATCTTTTATGTTTGTACTTGCTTTTTTGATATTTCTTTATATAATTATAATATGGCCGCCGGAGAAAGTCAATCCCGGTGGATCAAAATTGCAAAGGAGCGGAGAGATATGAAAAAGAATTTGGGCGTGGTGCAAGCCGTCTACCCCATGCCGGTTTTGATGGTGGCCGCTTATGATGAGGCGGGCAAGGTGAATGTGATGAACGCCGCCTGGGGCATGATCTGCAACAGCGACCGCATCGCCCTGTTTATTGACGAGGACCACAAGACCACCCAGAACCTGCTGAAAACCAAGGCCTTCACCGTCAGCCTGGCGGACAAGGACCACATGGACGTGGCCGATTTCTTCGGCATTGCCACAGGCAACAAGATGGCGGATAAATTTGAGCGCACCGGTTACACCGCCGTAGAGAGCAGCTTTGTCCATGCGCCTATCATCGACGAGTTCCCGGTAGTGATGGAGTGCGAGCTGGCAGAGGTAGTGGAGACGGACAGCTTTTACGCCATTGTGGGCAAAATCGTAAACGTGGCGGCGGAAGAGGCCGTCCTGTCGGAAAACGGCAAGGTAGATCCCATGAAGCTGAACGCCTTGATTTTTGACCAGTTCCAGCATGGATACTACGTCACCGGTGAAAAAGTGGGCCAGGCCTGGAACGCCGGCGCCGGTCTTATGAAACAGGAAAATAAATAACAAAAGGCCCTGGGGCACGCCCCAGGGCCTTTTCTATGCACTTTGTTGCACGGGGCCGCTGGTCGGCCCGGCAGAGAGCTGCTTATAGGTCTTGGCAATCAGAATAGCGGAGATAATGGCCGTCAAGATATCCGACACCGGCATGGAGTAGAGCACCCCGTCCAGCCCAAAAAACACCGGCAAAAGCAGGGCCAACCCTACACCAAACACAATCTCCCGCACCATGGACAGCAACGTGGAGGCCACAGCCTTGCCCATGGCCTGGAGGAAGATGAAGGCCGCCTTGTTGACGCAGGCCAAAACCATCATGCACAGGTAAATGCGGAAGGCCCGAATGGCAAAGTCCGTATAATAGACACTCTCATTTTTAGCGCCGAATATGCCAATCAACTGGGTGGGACAGAGCTCCACAATGAGCAGGGCCACAACGCCTACACAGGCCTCGGCAATGAGCAGTTTTGTAAACAGCTTTTTCACCCGGTCTTTCAGCTCCGCCCCCATATTGTACCCCACAATGGGGATACAGCCGGCGGCCATGCCCACTACAATGGAAATGATGATTTGGAAGAACTTCATGACAATGCCCACTACAGCCATGGGGATTTGGGCGTATTGCGCCTGACCAAAGATGGGGTCTAAGCCGCCATAGACCCGGACCATATTGTTGATGGCCGCCATGGCGGCTACCAGGGAGATCTGGGACAAAAAGCTGCAGATCCCCAGTGTCAACGTGCGGCCAATCACCACCTTTTTGGCGCCGAAATCTTCCTTATGCAGGCGGATCAGCTTGGTGTGGAACAAATACCAGATGGATAAAACCGCTGTTGCAACCTGGCCGATGACCGTAGCCACAGCGGCGCCCATCATACCCCAGTGGAAGGTAAAGATGAAGATGGGGTCTAAAATCACGTTGAGTATGGCCCCGATCAAGGTGGAGACCATGGCAAACCGGGGGCTGCCGTCGGCCCGGATAATGGGGTTCATGGCCTGGCCAAACATATAAACGGGAATGCCTAAAGTGATCCAGAAGAAATACTCTTTGGCGCAACGGAAGGTCTCCTCATTCACCCGGCCGCCGAACATCGCCAAAATGTCGTCGGCAAAAATCAGATAAATGGCGGTCAAAACCAGGCTGGCCGCTACCGTCATCCAAATGGAGTTGCCGATGCTCCGCCGGGCATCAGCGGCATTGCCCTGCCCCAGCTTCAGGCTGACAAAGGCACAGCAGCCATCCCCAATCATCACGGCAATGGCTAGGGCGATAACCGTCAATGGGAAGACCACCGTATTGGCGGCGTTGCCATAAGACCCCAGATAGTCCGCATTGGCAATAAAGATCTGGTCCACAATGTTGTAAAGCGCCCCCACCAACAGGGATATGATGCAGGGCAGGGCATACTTCCCCATCAGTTTGCCCAGCTTTTCTGTGGCTAAATACGTCGGGTTGTTTTCGCTCATTTGAATACCTCCCAAAACAGAAAAAAGGTGTAGGCCCAGAAAACTGGACCTACACCTTTTTGGCTGCACGTTTATTTTTATTATACCTTTTTCCGCCCCCGGTGGCAAAGGCACTTTCCACCAAAAATTCCAGGGTATCAGCGCCTATAGATTCGTGAAATTTGTTTGTCCCCCTCCCCTGCTCATAAGCTTTGGGTTTACACCTGATAAGAAACAGAGACTTCTGCTGCAGGGCAAATCCGTTTACAATACCAGTAGAAAGAAACCTCCCCGGATAGAAAGGCGGGCATCTTATGAAACGCATCGTGCTGCTTTCCCTGGTTTGCGGGCTGCTGTTGCTCTGTTTAGGCGGCTGCCGCAGCCAAAATACATCCTTCCAAGAGAGTCCGCCGCCCCAGGCTACACCGGGGCCCGCCTCCCCCGCTCCCACGCCGGAGGCACCGGCCGAGACGCCTACGCCGTCGCCTGCCATCCAAACCGGGATCATCCCGGAACAAGTCTTGGAGAGCGACGGGGGCACCATCCACTACAGCTATTTTCTCCCCCAGGGCTACGACCCCAGCCGGCTGTACCCGTTGGTAGTGACCATGCCCGGTTACGACAGGATGTGGTTTGGGGAGGACTCCTCTGGTGCAAATCTAAGCTGGAACGGCTTTCTCTGCTGGACGGAGCTGGAGGAAGACGTGATTGTCGTCTCCGCCCAACTCACAGACTGGGGCGAGACCTCCGCCCGGCAGGCCATTGCCCTTACGGAATACTTTTTAGAGACCTATGCCGTGGACCCCAGCCGGGTCTATGCCGCCGGCTACTCCGCCGGCGGGGAGACCATGTCCCGGGCCGTGTCCATGCGCCCGGACCTGTACGCCGCCTATCTCCACGGAGCCTCCCAGTGGGACGGCAACTATGCCCCCCTTGCGGAAAACGCCGTGGCCGTCTATATCTTCATGGCAGCCAGCGACGAGTACTACGGTTCCCAGCGGGCTCGGGACGCCTACGCAAATCTTCACGAGGCCTATGTGGCCGCCGGCTGGACGGATGCGACCATAGACCGGGTCCTCCAAGTCCAGATTCCCGATGACAGCTATTTCAACCAGCTGGGCTATTTTGGCAATTACCACGGCGCCGGAAATGTGGTCTTTGATGATCCGTACATCCTCCAGTGGATCCTATCTCAGGAAAAGCAGCTCGTTTCCTAACCCTAGCCCCGGTTTTCAAATAAATCAGGCGCCGCAGCCTTGCCGGCTGCGGCGCTTGATTACTCCTCGCTTTAGAACTTCCCGTTCTGGTTCTGCCAGGTCTCCGGGGCGGCGATGGTCTCCATCACGTCCCAATGCTCGGCGATCTTGCCGTTTTCCACCCGCCACAAGTCGTAATAGCTGGTGGGCGCACCGCCAAAGGTCCCCTCGCTCACTGCCAGGACAAAATTGCCCTGGGCCAGGATCTGGTGGGTCTTGTCATAGATCATCTGGATCCCCTGCTCCGCCAGGGCCGCCAGGGCGGTGCCCAGGCCGGAGAGCCCGTCGGCAATGCCGGTGTTGTGCTGGAGATAGGTGTCCCCGTCAAAGTAGTCCGGGGTCTTTTCCGGGCGCTTGCCCTGCATTGCGTCGTAGAGGAAATCCTTGACCGGGGCCCGGTTGGCCTCGGTCTTGTCCAAATCCTTCAGCTCCCGGGTGCCGTCGATCTGGGTGCGGCCGGAGGGATTGGGGCCGGCCTTGGCGGCCAGGTTATCCCAGTGCTCGGCAATTTTCCCCTCCCGGTCAAAGCGGAAGATGTCAAAGGCCACCTGCTCCCCTGCCCCGGCAAAGTTGTATACCGTCTGCAGGAAAACCCTGCTCCATTTTAGGAAGGCCCGAATGTTTTCCACCGTGGTCTTAACCGGCGCAGAGGCCAGATAGGCCACCGAACCCACAAAGGCATCCCGGCCGGTGCCATAGGCCAGATTGTGCTGGATGTATCCCTTTGCCAGCAGGCTGGCGGCTTTTTGGGTATCGCCGGTGGCGAAGGTGTTGATGAGTTCCAAAGCTTTTTCAATATTGGTCATTTTTTGTTCCTCCTTGGGGCTATTTTGTTTGTCTGTATGTCTGTGAAAGAAATGCATGTGGGTCCTCTCCTTTGGTCTTTGCTGTTTGGACCGGTCGTCTCCTGAGCTCTTGTCTGCAGTATAGGCGCAAAAGTTTCCTATGTAAAGTAAGCACTTTATTGTGCTGTAGTTTCCCTTTAGATACTATTGGATAGGCACCTGTGGGAAACATTTGCGACGTTTCAAGGGTTTGCGGCATTTTGCCATAAGAAAAAATTTTTGAAGATTTTTTATTGCGGCGCCGCATTGACCCCAAAACGCCGGTAT
>CAZXRD010000054.1:0-11279 GCA_964642465.1 uncultured Oscillospiraceae bacterium
CTCCATCGCTTCCATCATAAACGCCTATACGGAAAAACACAAGAAAAAATTCGACTTTATCTCCATTTCGTGATAAGATAGGGCGAGCAATTGGTAAGGAGGGTATCCCCTTTATGCGTATGCGGAAAAAACCAAACTTAATCCCTCGAATGGAACGCTGTGCTGCCGTACAGATATTTGACCCTACGGAGCTCTATGGCCGGTGGAAAACAGCTTTCCCCGATTTTCAAAATATTTATTTAGAATTGGGCTGTGGAAAAGGCCGCTTTACTGCGGAAACCGCCGCCTCCATGCCGGAAAACCTCCTGGTTGCCCTGGAGAAAGTGCCGGATGCCATGGTTGTGGGCATGGAGCGGGTCTGCGCCGCCGGGCTGAATAATGTCCGCTTTATCTCTGGGGACGCCGCCCAGATTCTAACCTTTTTTGCACCTGGCGAGATCAGCCGCATTTACATCAACTTTTGCGACCCATGGCCCACGAAGCGCCATGCCAAACGCCGTTTGACGGCCCCCGGTTTCCTGGCCCTCTACGCCGCCCTGCTTCCCCCTGGTGGAGAAATCCACTTTAAGACGGATAACCGCCCCCTGTTTGATTATTCCCTGGAAACCTTTCAGGAAGCTGGTTTTGTCCTCAGCCAAGTGAGCAATGACCTGCACGCCCAAGGGATACAGGGGGTCATGACGGATTACGAGGAGAAATTCCACAACCAGGGCATACCCATCAACCGGTGTGTCGCCACTTGGGAGGGGGAGAAAAAATGAGATTTATATCCTGGAATGTAAACGGCCTACGGGCCTGCGTGAAAAAGGGGTTTTTGGACTTCTTTCATACCATCGATGCGGACTTCTTCTGCCTGCAGGAGACCAAGCTCCAAGCCGGCCAGATTGAACTGGATTTGCCCGGCTATCACCAGTACTGGTCCTATGCCCATCGGAAGGGCTATTCCGGCACCGCCATCTTTGCCAAACAGGAACCCCTCTCCGTAGAGTACAACCTAGGCCATCCGAACCACGACGACGAGGGCCGGGGCATCACGCTGGAATACCCGGATTTTTATCTGGTCTGCATTTATACGCCAAACGCCCAAGAAGAGCTGCGGCGATTGGACTACCGCATGACTTGGGAGGACGACTTCCGGCAATACGCCCACAACTTGGACCAGAAGAAGCCGGTCATCATCTGCGGGGACTTGAATGTGGCCCACCAGGAAATCGATCTGAAAAACCCCAAGACCAACCGGGGCAATCCCGGCTTTTCCGATGAAGAGCGGGGGAAGTTTTCCCAGCTGCTAGATGCCGGCTTTGTGGATAGCTTCCGCTATCTCTATCCCGACCTGGAGGGGGCCTATTCCTGGTGGTCTTTCCGGGGGAACGCCCGGTCCAACAACACCGGGTGGCGCATCGACTATTTCTTGGTGTCCCAACGGCTGAAAGAGAAAATCGCCAAAGCCTACATATGCCCAGAAATCTTTGGTTCGGATCACTGCCCCGTTGGGCTGGACCTGGAAATCTAAAAACAACATATGTGCATACAACGGAAAAGGCGCCCCAAAAGGGGCGCCTTTTCCGGATAAAAGAGAGAAAATCAAACTAATTGGAGAATTTAGCTGTATCTTCTAGAATAATATCCACTTCGAAACCGCTATAGTTTCGATAGATGGTCAAGGTTACTGTATCTCCCACTTGCATTTGGTTGATGATTTGATCAAGCTCCTCTACAGAGGAAATGCTCTGTCCTCCTATGCCTATGATAATATCCCCTGGCAAAACGCCTTGGGTTGCCGCATTAGAGTCCGTATAGACAGCCGTCACATAGGCGCCCTTGGGCAGTTTATAGAAGACAGAAACCACATCGGGCACGTCTTGCATCTCCACGCCAATGGCCGGACGACCGGAGACATAACCGTATTCCAGCAGCTCATCAATAATGGGCTTTGCGGAAGCAATGGGAATGGCAAACCCGATCCCCTCCACCGTGGAGTAATAGGAGACAATCTTCATATTCACAATCCCTACAACCTGCCCATACATATTAATCAGCGGGCCGCCAGAATTGCCTTCGTTAATCGCCGCATTGGTCTGGATCAACGTCATAGTGACACCATTGTAGCTGATGTCCCGATTCAAAGCGGAGACAATCCCGTCTGTCATGGTACCGCTCAGGGCGCTGGAAAGCGGGTTGCCAATGGCTACCACGGTTTCCCCTACCTGTAACACCTGGGAGTCCCCGAATTCCGCCGGCACCAGGCCTGAAGCGTCAATCTTCAATACGGCCAAGTCGCTCGGCGCATCGCTGCCCACAATGGATGCTGCATACTCGCTGCCATTGTGGAGTGCAACATAGATCTGCTGCCCACCTGAGATAATATGGGCATTTGTAATGATGTATCCATCCTCTGAAAGCACAACACCTGTTCCATAAGAACTGGAATTCTGTGCAATGGAAGTCACCGACACAACAGAAGGAATGCATTTTTCATAGATCTGGCTGAGAGAAAGCGCCTCCTCACCGTTTGTCGTCTCTACCTCCAGTCTGGTGTCCCCAGTTGTGGGGCCATCCTCTGGACCGTCATTGACATCGGCGGAAGGCGTAGGCAGCGCTGCATCTGTTTGGCTTGGATCGTCACTTACAAGTGCGCTGTTGTTGGCCGGTGCGTCTGCATTTTCCCGTCTTACAATAGAAAGCGTAATGCCGTTCTCATCCCGCCGGACCTGTATATCATAGGTAAAGACTACCGAGAGCACAATGGAAAGGAGTAGAAGCGCCACCAGCAGCATACAAGCCCACACAGTGACGCCCCTACGCCGTTTCACATTGCTTTGGGGAGGAAAAGCTGACGGAGCGGAGGAGATTGGAGAAATAAGGGGGGAATGCTCCGCCGGCTCATTGGTATCTCTGGACTTATCTGCATTGTCGGGGGTCTCTACCGGCTCTACAGTATAAGCAGCTTCCCTGTCGGAATGCACATCCTTGGGGTCGGTATGTTTTTTATTACCGAACATCGAAAGCCCTCCTAGAGATCGGTTTTATTATATCGTCCATTTTTAAGGGAACTGTGAATCTGTTGTGAATATACTGTGAATTCTATTGGGTCTTCTTCGTCTGCCGCAGCGTCAGCGTAAAGCAAAACTCCGTGATGCCATCCTTACTGGTGACCTTGATGTTCTCCCCGTGGCTATTTAAAATTGTCTTCACAATATATAGCCCCAGGCCGACGCCGTCTTTGTCCACGCTGCGGGATTTGTCCGCCTTATGGAACCGGTCAAAGATCAGCAGCAGCTCCTCCGGCGGGATCGTCTTCCCCTGGTCCTTTACAGACACATAGGCCTTCTCCCCCTGTTTCCACAGGCTGAGGGTCAGCACAGTCTCCGGATCTGCAAACTTGATTGCGTTATCCAGCAAGTTATATACAACCCGGGTAATGTCGTCTTTCCGGCCCTGGACTACAATCGGCTTCTCCGGAAGACGGGCGTCCACATCCAGTTTCCTGGCATTGATTTTTTCTTCTAAACTGAGCAATGTTTGGCGCAGCACTTCTGACACGTTAAAAGACTCTTTGCGGATTTCTATGGGATCTGTCGCCTGGACACGGGACATATCCAGCATATTCCGCACCAGCCGGGACAGCCGGCGGGTCTCGTCTGAAATCACCGCCAAGTACTCTTTTTCTTTTTCAGGCGGGATGGTGCCGTCTAAAATACCGTCTGCAAAACCGGCAATGGACGTCATAGGGGTTTTCAATTCATGGGATACATTGGCAATAAACTCACTGCGCCGCTGTTCGGACTTCTCCAGAGAATCTGCCATCATGTTGAATGCAGACACCAGTTCGCTGATCTCCACAGAGGTCTCCGACGTCTCTACTCTTGCGGAAAAATCCCCATGGGCAAACTTCCGGGCCGCATCTGCCACCGCCTTGATGGGCGCCGTCTGCCGGTTGCTGGTGATAATGGACATCACCAGTGCAATCACCAACACCGTCAACGCCACAAAAAGGAATATACTGACAAAGGAACTCCATATCTGCACCATAGACGCCAAGTCTACGCTGACCATGGCATATCCGGCACGGGTACCTGTATCCGGATAGCTAATGGGCACAAGGGCCACATAGTACTGCTCCGGATAGAACCCGTTTAAGTCGGTCACCGCCGTGTAGATCCCATCACTTTCTACAGATGTGACAATGCTGTTGGGCAAATACTTGCCTATGTGCTGGCAAAAGATATCTTCATCAGAACAGGAAACCGCCATGCCCGCTTCATTAAATAGCACAATATTGGATTCGGTGGCATCTGCAATGGTGGTAATGGTAATCCGCAAATTCCAATCATATAAATCGCTGGAAGACACGGTGGCCTCCGCCGTATTGGCAATGGTATAGGCAGTCACCGAAATGGTCTCCCGCCGCTCTTGGATAATATGCCGGTAACTGATGGAGCCAAAGGACAGCCCCATAACCACAAAGCTGAAAATAACCAGCATAGCTGTGAGCATGAAGTTCCGGACTCGTATGCTTTTCATTTGTCGGTATCAACCTCAAATTTATACCCTACGCCCCAGACCGTTTTCAGGGACCACTGATCACTGACCCCTTCCAGCTTTTCCCGCAGGCGCTTGATATGTACGTCCACTGTGCGGGAATCGCCAAAATAGTCAAAACCCCAGACCTCATCCAGCAGCTGGTTCCGGGTATACACCCGGTTCGGCGTGGCCGCCAAGTGGTACAAGAGCTCCAGCTCTTTCGGCGGCGTATCCACCCGCTTGCCATCTACCAATAGCTCGTAGGAGTCCAGATTGATCACCAATTTGTCGAAGGTGAGCTTTTTTTCTTGGACCTCATCCCCCTGCTCATACCGGCGGATTACTGCGTGGATCCGGGCCAAAAGCTCCTTGGTCTCAAAGGGCTTTACAATATAATCGTCAGCCCCCATCTCCAAGCCGTTCACTTTGTCAAAAGTCTCCCCTTTGGCGGTGAGCACAATAATCGGCACCTTGGAGAATTGGCGTACCGCCCGGCATACCTCCCAGCCGTCCATAACTGGCAGCATAATGTCCAACAGGATCAGGTCCGGGGAGATTTCCTCTGCCATTTGCACAGCGGTACCCCCATCCCCTGCTATATGCACCTCAAACCCGTCTTTCTCTAAGTATAGGCGAAGCAGCTCCACAATGTTGCTGTCGTCCTCGACTACCAGTACTTTTCTTGCCATATTGCATTGCCTCCCCAAAAAGGAGCCGTCGCCGGCTCCCAAGCATTCTTATTCATAGCTTATTATACCTCGAATTCCGTTCTAGGGGTGAACAAATTGTAAAAAAGCCCGGAGATTTTTGATTTTTCTCCACATTTTCTGAAACAAAAAGGTGCCGCCTGAACATGTTCAGACAGCACCTTTTTTCGGTCTTCCATTTAATCTCTTTTAAACCCTGTAAACACCGGTACCCCAGTATAAGTTTTGGCCTCCTCCTGACCGCTGAGCACCCGGTAGGCGCCAGCCGCCAAAGCTTCCATTTCGAACTCCCCAGGATACAGGCGAATGGGGGCCAGGTCTCCACACATCTTTTGCAGCCCCGCTACCACAATATCATCCCGGATGATACCGCCGCCCAGCAAAATGGCGTCCACCTGGAAGTGCAGCACCGCCGCCATAGCGCCAATGGCTTTGCCGATTTGGTAAATGAAAGCGTCCATAATCAGCCGGGCATATTCGTTCCCCGACTCGATCATCTTATCCACCTCAAACATGTCGCTGGTACCCAGGTGGTCAACAAAACCGCCGTTTTTGATCAGCCGGTCATACATCTCGTCCCGGGTCCACTTGCCACTGTAACACAAATCCATAAAAGGCACCAGCGGCAGGGCGCCAGACCGGGTGGGGGCCATGGGGCCCTCCCCCATGATGATGCTAGTAGAGTCCACAGCACGGCCATATCTGTGGGCAGTCACAGAAACACCGCCGCCAACATGGGCCACGACAAAACGGCAATCCTCATACTTTTTGCCCATCTCTTTGGCCGCCCGGATAGCCGTCTCCTTTTGATTGAGCATGTGTACATTGCTGGTGCGATACACATCGTGAAGGCCGGTGACCCGAGCCACATCCTGGAACTCATCCGTATCAGGGGGATTTACAAACAGGGCCACACCGCCATAGATTTTTGCAAATTCATCTGCCAGCTTACCACCCAGGATGGCCGGATGGACAGTATAGCCAGAAAAACAGTCTTCGATTACCTTGTCCGTAACCTTATAGGTACCACCGGCACACGGGAGCACGCCGCCGCAACGGGCTACAAAACAGTCCGTCTTGTGCAGATCATATCCCTCTTTTTCCACTAAATCAATGATCGCATCCCGCCGGTAGGCAAACTGATCTGCCACATGGGCAAATTGGTCTAGTTCCTCTGCTTTATGGGCCACTTTGCTAGAAAAGATCTCCTTCTCATTTTCAAACATGGCGATTTTGGTAGAAGTAGATCCGGGGTTCAACGCAAAGATTTTAAATGTTTTCAATCCTTTCACCTACTTATCAGATTTCAGGTAGTCGAAACCAGTAAACACCGGCTCGCCGGTGTAGACCTTCGCCGCTTCCTTACCGCTGAGTACCCGATAGCCGGCAGAGGCCAGGGCTTCCATCTCAAATTCGCCGGCCCGAACCTCAATGGGCGCAATGAAGCCCACCATCCGCTCCAGGTTTTCGCACACATCTTTGTTATGAGAGATGCCGCCGGTGAGGATAATGGCATCCACTTTGCCGCACAGAACGGCAGCCATAGCGCCGATCTCTTTTGCAATTTGGTACTGGAAGGCCCGATAGATCAAATCGGCGTATTTGTCGCCCTTTTTCACCATCTCAATGACCTCCAGCATTTCGCTGGTACCCAAATGATCCACCAAGCCGCCGGTCTTAATCAGCCGCTTATACATCTCGTCCCGGGTCCATTTGCCGCTGTAGCACAGATCCATCAGATCCACTGCAGGCAGGGCACCGGCACGGGTGGGCGCCATGGGCCCCTCCCCATTGATAATGCCATTGGAATCCACCATCTGCCCCTGGCGATGTGCGGTAATGGATACGCCGCCGCCAATGTGACAGACGATGAAATTACAATCTTCATAATTTTTGCCCAGATCTCTCGCCACTCGGATGGCCGTTTCCTTTTGGTTTAAGGCGTGGGTAGAGGCCATCCGGAACACATCGTGCAAACCGGTGACCCGGGCCACGTCCTGGAATTCATCCGTATCAGGGGGATTGGCGATAAAGGCCTGTTTCCCATACTGCGTCGCAAATTTTTGGGCAATCTGGCTGCCCAGTGCCGCAGGGTGGTTACCGCCGCCCCGGCGGGCATGTTCCAACATCTTTTCATTGACCGTATAGGTGCCGCCAGCACAAGAATTCAAACCGCCGCCCCGGCCGACAAATGCATCACAGGTGGCCAGGTCTATCCCCTGTTCCTGGCAGGCAGCCAGAATGGTCTCTACCCGGTAGTCCAGCTGGTCGCAGACCTGGGGGTATTTGGCCAGCTCTGCCGCATCGTGTACCACAGTCTTTTTAAAGACCTCCGTCTCGTTTTCAAAAACCGCCACTTTCGTGGACGTAGAGCCGGGATTGATGGCTAATATTTTGTAGGTCTTCATGTTTCCCTCCATTATCTCCAGAATGGCTTATCTACTGTTTTTAATTTAAGTATACCGTCCTTCTTCTACCCTGTCAAACATAAAATTTAGCCGGCTAATAGCGTTGCACAACTATAGCGGATTTTTCTTCTGGGTGGCTTGCATATCCATCCCATATTTTTTACGATTGTAATGCGCCGGATCCTCTGTGTTTTTCCTTAAAAAGCATGCGCAATCCATATATATGGTCTCATTATGTACATAATAACATTGTTAACTTTGTGGTGTCTATCAAGGTTTTTTCCGTAAATCCCTACCTGTAGCTGACCCTGACTTGCCCCTTGATTGATCCAATTTCCGTCAAATATTTACGAATACAGGCTTTTGTATAGCGGATAAAAAAGAATCCACCAAAAAATTGCCATGGATGCTTGAAAAAAAGTGAAAGTCCGGTATAATGGAAACGAGAACTGTGCCGCCATACCGGCGGCCGAGAAGGGGGAATTTATTCATTTATGGAAAAGCTGTTTAAGCTCAAGGAAAACGGGACAAAAGTCTCAACAGAGGTCGTGGCGGGTCTCACTACATTTTTTGCCATGGCCTACATCATCGCAGTTAACCCCAGCCTGTTAAGCCAAGCCGGTATGGAATGGGGCGCCGTGTTCCTGGCGACCATCATTTCCTCTATCATCGGCACACTGATCATGGGCCTTGTGGCCAATGTACCGTATGCCCAGGCGCCTGGTATGGGCCTGAACGCATTCTTTGTGTACACCGTTTGCTTTACCCTGGGATTCTCTTGGCAGCAGGCGCTGTCCATGGTCTTTATCTGCGGTATTGTGAACATCATCATCACCGTTACCAAGCTGCGTAAGCACATCATCCGGGCCATCCCCCGCAGCCTGCAGAACGCCATTGGCGGCGGCATTGGCATCTTTGTAGCCTACATCGGCATCTTAAACGCCGGTTTTATCAACTTCTCCGGCGGTGTGCCGGCTATGTCCACCATCAACACAGCGGCCCTGGGCCTGTTTGTCATCGGCCTGGTCCTGATGATCGTCTTGAACATTTTGAAGGTCAAGGGCGCCATTCTCATCAGCATCATTGTCACCGCCCTCATCGGCATCCCCATGGGCGTGACCACAACCGCCGACACGGTGAGCTTCTCTGAGGCCTGTACCGCCCTGCCCACCACCTTCGGCGCCATCTTTACTTCCGAGGGTCTTGGCTCCCTGTTTGCAGATGCGTCCAAGCTCCCCTTGGTTCTGATCACCATTTTCTCTTTCAGCGTATCGGATACTTTTGATACCATCGGCACCTTCATCGGCACCGGCCGCCGCTCCGGCATCTTCAGCGAAGAGGATGAAAAGACCATGGAGTCCAGCGCCGGCTTTAAGTCCAAGATGGACAAGGCCCTGTTTGCTGACGCCACCGCTACCTCTATCGGCGCCATTTTGGGTACTTCCAACACCACCACTTATGTAGAAAGCTCTGCTGGTATCGGCGCCGGCGGCCGGACTGGTCTCACCAGCGTGGTCGTGGCGATTTGCTTTGCCATCAGCGCCTTCTTGGCCACCTTTGTCAGCGCCATCCCCTATGCGGCCACTTCCCCGGCTCTGGTCATGGTAGGTATCATGATGCTCTCTGCATTCAAGGATATTGAATGGACAGAATTGGAGGAAGCGGTGCCCGCCTTCTTTGCCGGCATCTTTATGGCTCTGTGCTACAGCATCTCTTACGGTATTGCAGCCGGCTTTATCTTCTACTGCATCGTAAAGATCTGCAAGGGCAAGGCCAAGGAAGTCCATCCCATTTTGTGGGTAGCCACCCTTGTCTTCATTCTGAACTTCGTTTTGCTGGCCATTATCTAAGATTAAGCGCTTTTGGAACCCGCTTGCCACGCCGCAGAATCTTGCGGCGTGGCAAGTTTTCCGGCATGTTTCGGCGGCCATGGCCTTATGGGCTATGGCCACGTTGTTGTCCGTCTTGAACCGGGACGGACTTAGATTGACTGAGCTGATATAGGAGATGACCTTATGACCTACGAACTGCATGTAGCGGGCCTGACCCGCCAACTGCCCTTATGCCCCATCAGTGACGACACCATGATTGCCGCCTTTGTCATTTTCGGCGATGTGGAACTCACCGTGGCCGCCGCTGCCGCCCTGCTAGAGCGGGCGCCCGCCTATGATTACATGATCACCGCAGAGGCCAAGGGCATCCCGCTGATCCATGAAATGGCCCGGCAGAGCGGGGCTAAAAAGTACTTTTTAGCACGGAAAAAGCCCAAGCTCTACATGACCGGCGTGTTCGAGGCCGACGTGAAGTCCATCACCACCGCCGATGCCCAGAAGTTATATCTGGATGTTGCCGATGCCCAGCTGATGCAGGGCAAGCGCATCTTGATTGTGGACGATGTGGCCTCCACCGGGGAGTCCATTCACGCCGTAGAGGCACTGGTGGAAAAGGCCGGCGGCGTTGTCTGCGGCAAGATGGCCATCCTGGCCGAGGGGGAGGCCCAAAAGCGGGGCGACCTGATCTACTTAGAGCCCCTGCCCCTGTTCCACGCAGACGGCACTCCGATCTCTGAATAAGAATACAGCAAAGGCGCTGCAGAAAATCTGCAGCGCCTTTTTTATACGCTTTTCGTCCTAGATCTTTTGCCCACAGGGATGTCTGGGGTCTGGGTCATAGGAGATATCCGTGGTATTTAATGCATAGAAGCGATAGCCACCGGCAAGGTTATAGCAGGTAAATCCACTGCCTGTTAAAATGCGGCAGGCAATATAGCTGCGCAGGCCGCTGTAACAGTTGACATAGATGGGTTTACCCCGCTCCAGCTCGTCCAGCCGCTGCCGCAGGTCGTCTAAGGGGATATTGATGGCCCCGGGGATATGGCCCTGGGCGTACTCCTCTTCCGTACGGGTATCCAGCAGGGTTACGCTGCCATCCCGAGGGAGCGCCGCCACCTGGTCCCAATAGAACTGGTGCACTGTGCCGTCCATGACATTTTCAATCACGAACCCCGCCATGTTTACCGGATCCTTGGCGGAGGAATAGGGCGGCGCATAGGCCAGGTCCAGTTGCGCCAGATCTCTGCCGGTCATGCCGCCACGGATGGCGGTAGCTAGCACATCAATCCGCTTGTCTACCCCTTGGCCGCCTACAATCTGGGCCCCTAAAATTCGCCCGCTCTCCGGGTCAAATAGAACCTTAACTGTCATATTCTCTGCACCGGGGTAATAGGTGGCGTGGGAGGCAGAAAAGGTCACTACCCTGTCATAGGCAATCCCCGCCGCCTGCGCCTGGGTCTCATTGATGCCGGTGCAGGCCACCGTCTTCCCAAAGATCTGCAGCACCGAGGATCCCTGGGATCCGGTGTAGACGCTGTCCCGGCCGCAGATATTGTCGGCAGCAATGCGCCCCTGCTTATTGGCAGGGCCTGCCAGGGCAATGAGGGCCGGCTGCCCGGTGACGAAATGGCGCACCTCCACGGCGTCCCCCACAGCGTAGATGTCCGGATCAGAGGTCTCCATCCGGCCGTTCACCAAAATAGAGTCTTTCATGCCCAGGGCCAGGCCGGCATCCTTGGCCAGCTGGCTGTCCGGCCGCACACCAATGGCCAGGAGCACCATATCCGTCTGCAACACACTGCCGTTTG